>PSRN01000091.1 GCA_003176075.1 Bdellovibrio sp. | reverse complement strand
TGACCGCGTAAAATCCGCTCCCACAGCGAAAACGTCTGGATTTAAGTCGAGAAAAAGTGGGAAAACCCTGATAATTTAGATCTGTTTTTTTAATGCACTCCAGTTGATGCGGCCAATTTGGTTTGACTCGTGCTGATTGAGATTATGCAAAATTAAGCAAAGTTCGTTCCTACGCAAAGCATTTATCCTTAACAAGACAACCGTGAATTTCTTTCCTGTTTAAGAAAAAATGAGTTGCCGAATTCAGCTCCATGGGAGCATTTGCCCTCTAAATCAAACCTGTTGTTTGGTTTGGGGTCCGTGGTTTGCAGGAGATTTTGCCCCTTAACTATTAGCAATAGGATAGCCTTAGGAGGAATTGAATATGAAGAATTTTTACCCCCTTAAAACCGCAGTGGTGCTTGCTGTAACTGTAGGCGGAGCACGTGCCTTCGCTCAAGAAGCGGCCCAGGCACCTCAACACGCGACGGCGCAAAATGAGGCCGTCGTTCAGGCTCGAGTTCAGCAGCAGCCAATCGAAAATAACTTTTGCGAGGGTCCATGGGTGTATCACCAAATGGTAGCGACCGGGTCAGAGGTCAAACCAGAGTACTCTGACTATGCCGAAGACTCGAAAATTTCGGCAGGAGAAACGAATCCTGAAAAGATGTGCGAGGAATACAAGGTAAAGTACAACAAACAAGGCGGTGAATACGGCAATATTATTTCTTCAAGGCCAAGCGGTTTTAGCGACCAAAGAGGTATTTGGATTGATTTTAAGTTCCACAACCAAACTCGCTATCTTTGCAATGTTGAAAGACCAAAGTTTGAGCCCGGTCCAATCATGCTTTCAGCCAGGAATAGTCCAGCTCCAGAAGGTGTCGGACCAAAAACTTGCTTGACCTGTAATCAGATTGCGAATCAGGAGAATATTTTGAATCGGGACAATACCAATCCGCAAGCGATGGATAAGGTCCGTTGCCTTGCTCAAAATATTCGAAATCTGATCGTGACACGTGTGAGGGGTGGCCAGGGTTTGTCTGCGGGATTCAAGATTGTGAAAGTACCGGGGAGCCCCATTGACGAAAACCTTCAGAAAGAATTTGCCCTGTTTGTCTGTGATGTAAAATCAAATGCTGATGAAAACAAACGGAGTTTGGCGACCAGTGATCTTGACACGTTTAGGGATCTCATGAAGTTAACTGGGACAAGCTGCCCAGAATTAAATTGAGTGCGTGCCCAAAGCAGATGATAGCCTTTAGGCTCTTTGATTGGGTCCCATCGATGCCCGTGGCGTTTGCGGAGGTGCCGGAGGCACCGACTTGGGCAGCGCCGCCCACGCTGAGCGGACCGGGTGAAAAGCCTGGTCCATACCACCAAACCACCAAATTCCTCCTTTTTCGTTTATCAGTCCAAGTAATCCAGCGTTGACCGCACGCGATCCTGCCGATTAACAAATTGGAATGGGTCAAAAGAATAGTGTAACGAAGAACCGTATAGAAAGCCCGGGCAGCAATAAAAACAAGACTTGGTGGGGCCAAGGTGTTCGTTTTGCGTGCCAAGGATCGGGCCAGTGCTGTCTCTCACGGGGAAGCTACGGCTATGTTTTCTTGAGCCTGGAAGATCGCCGTAACCTAGCTCAATTTCTCGGCTTGAGGACTACCGCCTTCACCCGCAAGTATTGCGACCAGTTGCATGGCTTGTATCACCTAAAGGAAGAAAAGAGCCGGCTCGAATGTATTTTTCTTTCTGGCGCACGGTGTACTGTTTATGAGGCACGGCCCACCCAGTGCCGAACATGGCCCTTCTGGCCCGAAGTGATGGGCGCCAAAAGCTGGAATCGTGAGGTTGCTAATTTTTGCCCTGGGGTTGGCAAAGGAAAGGTTATTCCACCCTCGCAAATTAAACAGGCGCTCGACATGCAAAAGAAGTCAGAAGATGCATTGCAAACGGAAGCGCTGCAACGGAATAAATTGCCCCGAAAAAAGAAATATTAGACGCGCTCCTAGATCGGAGCTGATGGATTGAAACCAGTGCAGAAGAGAGAAAAGCGGATTCTGGAGTATTTCCTCAAGAACAAGAAAATACTTGAGCGGCTTTTGCGGCAAGATAGACCGTCGGTTGTAAGGATCCACAAAATGCGGGTCGCGGTCCGCAGATTGCGAGCGGTCATTTGGATGAAGCGACAAGAAGTGGATTTGCCGGCCCTGCGTTACGGCGATCAATCGCTGAAGAAATTGGCTAAGGCGCTGGGTCCCACGCGTGAACTTCAAGTGGCTCTGGTTGACGCTCGAGAAATGCGAATGGACACCGTCGGACTGCGCGAGAAGCTTTCCAAGGCCATAACTAAATCCATGGTTTATTTGCATTCACCACGGCAAATCGGTCTTCTTATGGAGCGGCTCGAGCGACTGCAAAGGGCTCTGGAAGTGACATCCGTCAGCCGCGCCAGAAAAGTGAATCGACGCCTTCGTAAAGACGTTAATAAGGCCTTTAAAAATACGACCCGTGATATTCACCCTTTACGTATTTGTGTTAAACGGGTTCGTTATTGTTTTGAAGCGGAAGGGTTGCAAACTGGCGGGCTTGCTGATCTGCAAGGGACCCTCGGTGAGATCCATGATCTGGAGGTCCTGCAGAGGTTCGTCGGTACGAAAAAAGTAATCAAGAACAGAGTCAGAAAACTACGTGGGCAGGCCCTTCGCCAGGCCCCGAAGGTTTTGCGGTTTCTGCGCAAGGAAGTTCTAAAGGCAAGATCATTGAAACAGGCGCCACTGAGGTCTCATGGAGACTGAAGTTCAACGCTCAAGCATGCGCTTGCAGAGTGCGGGAGCCGCCGCTCCGGCGCGCGCCCGTCTTAGGTTTGGTGAAGATCTTTTGCAAATCCGTCGGCAGCCACTTCAACAAACGGTCAGTCATCGAGGGGTCCACAAGATGATTTAAGGCTTGCCAAAACTGCCTGGGAACCAGCACGTGCCCGCGGCCCAGTTGTAGACCCAGTTCGAGGTCTTGCAAAATGGAAGGGCCGCTGATGGATTTATGGGGCCCGGCAGGCAAGCTCAGTAAGTCCTCGTGCATGAGACTGGGAAGTTGCGCGATAAAATGCTCTGCCTCCTTCGAAGGAAGCCGCTGGATAACGGACTTCAAGAGGTAGAAAGAAACTCTTTCCGCCACCGCTCGAGGCATGCTCAGCTCTTTGGCCATGACATTGTAAAAATGATTGTAAACCTGTTCCCGCCGGTCCATTTTTCGTTCAGGATTCAGCATGATCTTCGGTTGCCGCGCGATCTGCGCCCGAACTATCTTGCGCAAGCTACCGGGCTCAATGGACTGCGTGGCGATCAAGTCGTCGAGAGTAATCATTCCCACGCACTTCTCTTTGCCCTGGCCGTTGCGCTTGATCACGGGAATGCGGCGAATGCCGTTGACTTCCATGATCTTAATCACTTCTGGCAATCCCGCGGTTCGTGCCACGGAAAGAATATCGGTCGTCATCACCTCGGAAACCGCCGTCTTGGCGGGAAGGCCGAAAGCCAACACTGAACAGGCCAAATCTCGATCGGTTACAATGCCCACCATGTGGCCTTGACGGTCCGAAATAACGGCGCTCCCGAAGTTCTTTTCTTGCAGGGCGCGAGCGACCGTTCCAACGCTTGTGTCCTTGTGGAGGACAAGAATTCGGCGATCAACAAATCGGGCAATGCTTTCGGATTCCATGGGGCACTCCTTTATCAAATCCTTTTCTTTATCAATTCCTTCGAAGAGGTCCATAGGCCCACGCTCCCCTTATAATCCGAAAAGCGCTCTTGTACAGTCCCTTTTTTACCTCAGCGGCAGCGACCTGCCAGAGCTCGATGTGAATCGAGCAGCGTGGGCGGCGAAGAGCCAAGTCGGTGCCTCCACGAGCTTCGCCGCCCGAGGCGGCTCCGTTGGCACCTCCGCAGAGCCACGGGTGTCCAGTGCCCAGCGTTCACTTCTTGAGCAGCTTAAAAGCGTGCATCCACTGATTTGATCGAAGGCCCGGGATGCACCATAGCATGCAAAGGGGTTCAATAGCCCGAGCCGCTTCCACGGCTCCCATGTCCTCACTGTCCCAGCCGAATTTTCCCAGAATTTCTTTGACCTTGGACTTGGCTCCATTGTCGTTTCCACAGATAAACATTGTCGGTCGCACGGCGCCGAATTCGGGATTCACCATCAGGGCGCCACCGACCGAGGAGAAGGCCTTCACAAAGTGAGCTTGTGGCGCGGTGTTTTGCATCTTTTCCATCAGGGAATGATCAAGCGTGGTGAAGAATTGAAGGACACCGTTGACGGGTGGCTTGTCCGCGATCGGATTGGTGACGTCGATGACCACCTTGCCGTTCAGCGTGGTTCCCAGCGATCGAATAACCGACTCCGCCGCCGTGCCTTTGACGGCCAAGACGAGCATCTCGCCGAATTTCGCGGCTTCTTCAAATGAACCGATCGATGCCTTTGTTCCAGCCGTTGCCAACCAATCCTTCAATTTCTGAGGATCCCTGGAGCCGCGTTGCACGGTGTATCCATGTTTCAAAAAACCATTCGCCAGAATCTTTCCAACCTCGCCTGAACCGAGCACGCCGATTTTCATGAGACCTCCTTGGTCAAGCCCAAAGGCTACAAGGGTCAGCGGCGGGGCTCAAGCAGTTTCAGGTCATCAAATCTGAATGCGCGAAAAAAGGTAGCTTGCGACGGCCACAACGAACAGGGTGGACACGCTTAAGACAGCAAGATCGAGACTCAGGCCGAAATGCGACGTTTGAATGAGCATCGAACGAAGGCCATCCACTCCGTAGGACAATGGATCGATGAAAATAATGGTTTTCATCGCCTCCGGCACGCGATCCAGCGGGAAAAGAGCGCCGGAAAGAAAGAAGAGCGGCATGACAAGAAAGTTCATGATGAGTTGGAATCCTTGCATATCATCGAGCAGCGACGCGATCGCCGTTCCGAGAGCCGTGAACAGCAAGGCGATCAAAAACATCACCAGGAGGGCCATGGGCAACAGCGTCCAGTCTTGCACGCGAAATCCCGCCAGACAACAGACACCCAAGACAATCATTCCTTGGATCAGGGCCACGGTGGCCCCGCCGAGAGTTCGGCCCATCACGATTTGCAGCCGCGACACCGGAGCCACCAGTGTTTCCTTGAGAAAGCCAAATTGGCGATCCCAAATAATTTCAATTCCTGAAAAAACGGCGGTGAACAGAATTCCCATCGCCACAACACCGGGAGCGAGAAATTGAATATAGTCGCCACCGCCGGCTTGCTGATACACGGGCCCGAAGCCGTAGCCGAGGGCGAGCAGAAAGAGCAGCGGCTGCCCCAGGGAGCCCACAATGCGGGCGCGCGAGCGAAGGTACCTTTTCAGTTGCCGCAGCCACAGAATATAAATCGCGCTCATCTCTTCCGCCTCCACACGCGCGACGCTTGCCGCATGCGATCTTGCGAGCTCGCGTCCTCATCGCGAATGTTTTTTCCCGTGAGCGCGATAAAGGCCTCCTCAAGGCTGGCCGCGCTGGCCAATTTACGCAGATCGGCCGGAGAACCCGAAGCGACGATCCGGCCCTGGTCAATGATGGCCACATGGTCGGCGGTTCGCTCGGCTTCTTCCATATAATGTGTGGTGAAGAAGACGGTCATGCGGCCCGCGGAAGTGAGTGATTTCAAATAACTCCAGATGTGATTGCGGGTCTGTGGATCAAGACCCAGCGTGGGTTCGTCGAGAAACAGAATTTTGGGATGATGAAGCAGGGCTCGGGCGATTTCGAGACGGCGCTTCATCCCGCCCGAATACTCCTTCACAAAATTATTTTTTCGATCGGCCAGTTCAACAAAGCGCAGGAGCCTGTCAATCTCCTCCCGTCGCTCTTTCGCCGGCACGCCGTAAAGAACTCCATGAAATTCCATATTCTCAAACGCCGTCAATTCGTCATCGAGACTGGAATCCTGAAAAACGATGCCAAAAGACTTGCGCACCAAATCTTTTTCGCTGACCGGGTCGTGGCCGTTCACCCGAATGCTGCCCCCCGAGGGCGCCAGCAGGGTCGTCAACATTTTGATGGTGGTGGTCTTGCCAGCCCCGTTGGGTCCCAGAAATCCAAAAACCTGTCCTTCAAGGACGGTGAAATTCACGGCCTGAACAGCCGTGAAGCTTCCGAAAACCTTGGATAAATCTTTCACCGCAATGATTTCGCTCATCGTGCCTTGACCCGTTGCTGTTCCGCGCTGTCCGCCGGGGATCGGCGGGCGCGGTGTTCGATCACCAGGCTGTAGATCGTTAAAGACAAAGAGGTCGTGGCGGGCAAGAGAAATCCCCAAAAATGGGCATGAAAGAAAAGAAGAGCTCCCACCGTTGAACCAAAAATAAAATTTGCAATAATCACGACACGCATGAAATTCGCTTTCACCTCTTGGCCCAGGTCTTTTCTCAGGCCCAAATGGGAGAGGACGCGAACAAGGCCGACGCCGAGGTCGGTCGTGATGCCGGTCAAATGCGTGGTGCGCACGACCGCTCCGCTCGCTGAGGTGACCGCCGCGTTTTGCATTCCCGCGGCCAGGCACAACAGCGTCAACATGGGAAGCTCTGATGAAATATGAATGGGAAGACCGAAGGTTCCGAGGGTCCCCCTGCCTCCCAGCCAAGTCACCACGAACAAAATGATGGCCACGCTACCGAAGATCACGTTGTACTTTGGTTGTCGCCCGAGCAACCGCTGATGATCGACCAAGAAGCCCGAGATCATCGCTCCCAAGAGAAAAAAAAGTGGCACGGTCAGCATACTGAATGCGGTGTCAAAGTTGCCTTGCGCGAACTCTTCGCCGAACGAGGTGGCAAAACCCGTGGTGTGGGTCACAAAACGGTGGCAAGCGAGAAATCCGCCGGCGTTGATGGCTCCCGCTTGAAAAGCGAGAAGTCCCCAGATGGTAAAAACCCTTGGGCTATAGCGATTGAGATTGAATGAGGTTGCCAGCATGTCAGCGGTGATTATAGCCCGATAACGGCTCCTTCGTCATGGATCGGCGCGAATCTGTCAGGACCTCTGGAGAGGGCCGGACTGATACTGCCTCTGCGGCTAATGCCGTGGCCGCGGCTGAACAACTGACGATGCTGCCTATGAGGATTTCTGTCCCGTGAAGTGTTTGGCTGAGATTTTCTTGTCGTTAAACCCGACCAGCACCGTCCAGTAATCAAGCAGGTTGACCGGGACCTTGGTGATGACCTGAAAAGCCGAGCGCTGGAGAAACTGGTCCAAGGGAAAATCCGGATGAAAGCCAATGTACTTTGAAAAAGGCTGCAACAGGCCCTCGAATCGGCGGACGAGACGGTGTTCGTTTTGAAAATGATTGAGCACGATCAGGGTTCCTTCCGGCTTGCAAACCCTCTTCATTTCGCGCACGAGTTGGGTGGGGTCAGGAACCACCGAGGCCACATACATGGCGATCACTTTATCAAAGGAATTGTCGGGGAAGCTCATGTTTTGCGCATCCATTTGAATCAGCGCTTCAACTTGCGGCAGGGTTTCCTCTTTGATCCTTCGTCTGGCGTAAGACAACATGTCATTTGAGATGTCGATGCCGACGACGCTGACCGAGCTGGGATACATCTCCAGGGAAAGGCCGGTTCCGACCCCCACTTCAAGAATTCGGTCACCGGGGCGGCAGTGAAGATGCTGCACGGCTGTTTCCCGGCCCGGATGAAAAATTTTGCCAAAGACCAAATCGTAGAATTTTGAAATCCGTCGATAGGCTTTCTTCAAAGACTCCGTTGTGACCGGCACGTGGACTTGCATGGCAGCAGTATATGTCACAATCCACCAAAAAAAAGAATCAAAATCTACCAAGTCGGTGCCTTCGACACCTCCGCAGAAGTCGCAACAGAAGACTGATGATGCTCGCAGACTTGTTTCAGGCGCTTCAACTGCGACTGAGTCATATTGCGGAGAAAGGCGTAAAAGGGAGTCGCCAGCAGCCGTGGAAGCGATGATTGTTCATTCAACTCGGCCGAATAAATCAGCCGGGTTTGTTCGGGCCCGTTCTGCGGAGGTGCCGAAGGCACCGACTTGGCGATTTCGAGGGTAAAGTCGGCGTCGATCGAAAACTGGCGAGTGGTCAGACGGACGGCGAGATGTTCATCGGGACGGAATCGCAAAATGGTTCCATCCAAGAGCAAAGTTTGTCCGAGCTGCCGAACGACATAGCGAAAGCGCGCCCCGGGAAGCCGGCCCTTCTTCCCGCCTTCGAATTCCACCCTTTGCAGGCCGTCCATCCATTGTGGGACAAGGGATTCCTCGTTCAGATGGCGAAAAATCAACTGAGGAGTTGAGTGAATGTCAATCGCGATGCGCACCAGTCCGTCCTCTTTGGCAAAAAACTCTTTGAGTCTAGACTTTCTTCGCGTCACAATCAATCACATGTGGAATTTCACCCGTGGCGGCTTCGCCGCCCACGCATTCATTTTCGTGGTGGTTTCCCTCGGTGGAGCGATCGCTCGGGCGAATGTGATTGGTTCAGACGCGCAAAACTTCAACCCCACGACCAACGGTCTGGATTTTGTGACGGTGCAATCAGGCCGCACATTGGATCCCGGCATTCTCAACTTCGGCCTTTTCTTCAACTATGCCGCCAACACCTTATCCTTTCTGGCCGTGGCGGATCCTGGAGCGGTTCAGAACCACCTTCGCATCAACGACAGATTGCTTTCGGCGGACCTCAATGTCGGCATGGGCATTGCCCGCCGTTGGGATGTGGGTCTGAGTATTCCCGTGCTCTTGAGTCAGGAAATTGAAAATAGCGACCAGGTGGCCTACTTTACAGGGCGAGGAATCACCGAACTCAGGCCCAACACGAAATTTCAATTCTATGCTGATGAAGATTCGGCCGCGGCGCTGGTGGCTTCCATCAACTTCAATCTGATTCGCAATGATCCCTTCGCGGGTCAAGGGGCTGGCCCGACGTACAATCTCGAAATCGCCGGCTCGCGCCGCTGGGCGGGTTCCTGGTTTGCGCTGAATTTCGGCCATCGGTGGCGCCATCCAGGAGACACTCTGCGCGGGACTTTTGGCTTTGATCCTTTGCCCAGCCAGTGGATCTATTCCGCCGCGTGGAGCGCCCTGCTGCCGGCCGTTGGCACCAAATTTATCGCTGAGATCTTTGGAAGTACACCGTCACAGCAGACCCAAGATGTGAACCTTTCGAACCGCGACAAATCGAATCTCGAGGCATTGCTCGGAGTTAAACAGGACTATAGCGAAAACTTGGCTCTTCACGCCGGCGGCGGTTTTGGTTTGCAAAAGGGTTTTGCGACTCCCGATTACCGTATCTATGTGGGTCTCAATTGGACGACGGGCCCGGTGTGGAAGTCAAACTTGGCCGTCATTCCCGCTGTCGCTGAGAACACGGAAAAGCCGGCGCCCAAACCGGAAGTTCAAGTCTACGTCCTTTCCAACTTGAAATTTAAGTTTGGCACGGATGAACTGACCGAAGCGTCGAAGGAAACGGTTCAGCAGTTGGTAAAAAACGTTCAAGACATGAAGGATGTCATCGACATCAAAGTCGAAGGGCACACGGATTCCGTTGGCAAGAAAGACTACAATCTCAAGCTGAGTGAACGCCGGGCCCTGGCGGTCAAGAAAATGCTGGTGGCCTCAATCCCATTCGACGCAAACCATGTGGAGTCGGCGGGCTATGGCGATGCCCAACCGATCGCTGACAATGACAACTATCAAGGTCGGGCGCAAAACCGGCGGGTCGTCGTGACCGTCAAGCGAAAGGCCGGGACCATTCAGCGGATCACGAAGTAGGCTGTTTTCGATGGAGAGTTACCAATGCTTCCTTCTATGTCTTCACTGCGAAATTTTGCTCGCGCCAATTCCTCCCATCTTCAGGAAAAGTATTTAAAGTACACGCAGAAATGGCTTCAACTGGCGACCGACCCCGGTCACCTGCAAAATTTTGGCTTGTGGATCGCCGCCATTCTGGCTTCGGCTTTGGCAGTTATTTACGCCTTTGCTTTTCGCACCGTGGAGGCGTGGGCTCTTTCCTTGCATATTATGGGTTACGGCTACTTGGGCTTTCTGATCACGCCGCCTTTGTTTTGGGCCGCTTGGTGGCTGGTCGATCGCTATTGCCCTGAAGCCGGCGGCAGTGGGGTTCCGCAGATCATGGCGGCCCATGAAATGGAAAATCAACCGGGGTCCGCAACGACTGAAATGGTCAATCGACTTCTGTCCGTCAAAGTGATCGCCGTTAAAATCTTCAGTTCCCTTCTGTGCATCACTGGCGGCGGGGCTTTGGGCTCCGAGGGTCCCACTCTGCAGTTGAGCGCGAGCGTGTTTCATTTGGTGGGCCTACGGATCAAGAAGTGGGCCCCCAAGGCGCACGAGAGCACTTGGATTGTCGCTGG
>PSRN01000285.1 GCA_003176075.1 Bdellovibrio sp. | reverse complement strand
TGACCGCGTAAAATCCGCTCCCACAGCGAAAACGTCTGGATTTAAGTCGAGAAAAAGTGGGAAAACCCTGTTAAGTCGCAGTTACAAGACGAAGCCGAGCCCCGCGCCTGCGCGAAGGTCAACATCTAATAAAGCTGGCGAGCAAGATTCGGGCGTTTTTTGAATTTCGCCTTTTCGCACGGCCCAGTTCGCGAAGCGCTTGAACGGGGATTGGGATACTCCGGGTACAAAAATTGATGAACTGATGAACTGCTGGGCCATGGCATTCACGGTTCCGCGTTTGGATTTGGCTGCCGGATCAGGATTACGGCGTCGGAATCGGCGCCATCGCTTATTTCATGTGGCCCGTTCCAATCCTCTTTGTAATAGTTCAATTTCACTTTTGCCTTTTCAAGCGAGCCAATGTCCGAAAACCCGCCTTCATAGCCCTGGACCAGGGCCAACGCGTCATCGGGGAGACCGTCGAGGGCTGCCTTGAGTTGTTTAACGGTCATTCGCCAATCCTCCCATCCACAACCGACTTCAAAGTGTACCAGGGCGATTGGACCGCTGGCGAATGCAATTTATACCTTTTTGCCTTTTTTCCTGACGAAGGCCCGCGGGCTCAGAAAACATGATTTCATTTCAGCAGTGTCAGACGAAGTGCATACGGTCAATTCAAACGATAACGGCTATAGGGACCCCGACCGACCAGTTGAATTTCGCCTTTTCTCATTAAGGTTCCAGGTACTTTTTGCGGGTCACACCGAGTCAACACTCACCAAATTCCACAGTCGAGAGCTGCTAACGGCAGCTCTCACTATTGTCCCAACGAATGGAATCATCTTCCAGGGACACTGTGCCACTTGCTTTGACTGGAAATATCCGACAGAGTTGAAAGATGACTCATCTGCGAAGGTGCCGAAGGCACAGCCTTCGAAAGCGCCGAAGGCACAGACTTTGAAAGCGCAGACTTGGAAAGCACCGAAGGCACAGACTTGGGAAGCGTTGCGGGCCGGTGACTTGGTGGATGTGGTCGCTCCAGGTTGGGCGTGCAAGGCGGAGTTAATTGAGCCCGCAAGACAACTTTTGCAAAGCTGGGGCCTGCGAGTGCGTATTCCCGAGGGTTTGCTTGAACCCTGGACTTTCTTTGCCAACAGCGATGAAAAGCGCGGACGATTTCTTCACCAAGCCCTGCACGCTAGGGATTCCAAGGCGGTCTGGTGTCTTCGGGCAGCCTCAGGAACGCACCGGGTTCTGCCGCTGATCTTTTCGCGCGCCAAGCCCAAACGACCTCCCAAGCTGGTGATTGGCTTTTCAGATATTACGGCTCTTCATGCCGCACTCATTCGTCATTGGGCCTGGCCCAGTTTGCACGGACCCATGCTGGATCGACTTGCGCAACATAATCTTTCGTTGGACATTGTTGAGAAACTTCGTTCGGTGGTTTTTGGCGAATCATTTGAACTTAAGTTCGACGGACTCAAACCGCAAAATCTCAAAGCCCGTAGAGCTTCGCTGATTCGCGGTTCAATCCTTGGTGGCAACTTGACGGTTTTTGAAAATTTGATTGGAACTCGTTATATGCCAAAGACGCAGGGGCGTATTCTGTTTTTCGAGGACGTGGGTGAACGGGGATATCGTTTGGATCGAAGCTTTGTTCATTTGGCGCAAGCGGGACTTTTCGTTGGCGTGCGCGCCATTGTGATCGGTCAATTGACCGGCGGCGATGAGCCCGTCGAGCCTGGCGAGATTGGCAATGAAAAAGGAAAAAAAAATTTGGTGGACGTGGCCGTTCAAAATCTTGCTGAAATGGTGAAAATTCCAGTCTTTCGTGGCTTGCCAGTGGGCCACGGGGAACTGCAATGGCCTTTACCCTTGGGCACTGAGGCGGTGATTGAGGCGAATTACGCCCGTGGCGACCTCGCCGCCCACGCTACTTTGCGGGTTCGGACGGGTGGGAAGCGTGGACGGCAAGGGACCAAGTCGGTCTGTGGAGGTGCCGAAGGCACCGACTTGGCCAGTTCGGCATCTCCGCAGAGTCACGGGTAAAAAAAGGAGCGGCAATGAGGGGTTCTTTATTGGAGCAAAGGCTCCGCATGCGCATTGAGGAAGCTCTTCCCGGGGCGGCGCCTGGCTTGCAGTTGCAAGCACATTTGGCCGGTCGCAAGGTCTGTGATATTTCAGTCGGAGACACTTATCCCTATTATGACCTGGCCAGCTTGACGAAGATTATCTTCACCGTTCCGGCGATGATGTGGGCCTTTGAAAAAGGTTGGTGGACGCCGGAGTCCGTGATGAGCGCCTATTGGCCTGAGTTCCCCAAACCGCAGACTCGTCTGACCCAGTTCCTGACCCACAGTTCGGGGGCTCCCGCCGTCTATCCCTTTTTTCAAGAACTCAACCTGCAGAGCTCGGTGGAGAGCCGGCGTCAGGTCGTCAAAGCAAAAATCCAGGAGATTCCCTTTGAACCCAAGGATGAAAGCGTCTATTCCGACGTCGGCTTTTTGGTCCTTGGCTATGCCCTAGAAAAAATGTTTGATAAGCCGCTATTTGAAATCTGGCAGGCGTTGCGCGAACAGGCTTATCCAGGACTCAGCACCTTGGACTTTCATCCCGCCAACCGCATTCTTGAGCCGCAACGATTCTACGCGCCCACCGAGCGATGTGCCTGGCGGGGCCGTCTTGTCCAGGGTGAGGTCCACGATGAAAACGCCTGGGCTTTGGGGGGAGTCAGCACCCACTCCGGACTCTTCGGCAGTATCGATGACCTCGCCTGGTACGGATTGTTCTTGCGCTCGCAACTTTTGGGTTTTTCAAAGACCTTTATCAAAGCAAAAACCGCGAAGTTTTTTACCCAGCGGGCAAGACCTTTGGGAAAAGGAGACTGGGCCTTGGGATTTATGATGCCCACTCCGGGGGGCGCCAGCTGTGGGGACTATTTTTCACCTTACTCCGTGGGCCACACCGGCTTTACGGGAACCTCCCTTTGGTACGATCCGGTGTCTGATTTGTTGGTGGCTATTTTGTCCAACCGGGTATTGCTCGGTCGCGATCTCAAGACCTTTCCCCAACTGAGGCCCAAAATTCACAACTGGACGGTGGAGGAATTGCGCCGGGTTTGATATGGCTGAAATCGACAGACTTTGCAAGAAACCATGGAACCTTGCAAGAATCCTTGGAACATTGCAAGAATCGATGAATCTTTACAAGGAGGAGCCATGAGTTCGCAACCCGCAAGCCCGCAACTCAAAAGCCCGCAACTCGCCAGCCTGCCCCCGGGAGCCCATGTCCATTTGGTCGGAATCTGCGGCACGGCCATGGCCAGTTTGGCGGGGCTTTTGAAAGAGAACGGCTTTCGCGTCAGCGGCAGCGACAGCAATCCTTATCCGCCGATGTCGACGCAAATTGAGAATTTAGGAATTCCGCTGCATATTGGATACTCCAAGAACCACTTGCTTCCGCGTCCTGATTTTGCCGTGATTGGCAATGTCATCACGGCGGCCAATGAAGAGGCCCGCGCTGTTCTCGAGCTGGGGATTCCCTATACGAGTCTTCCCAAGGCCCTTGGCGAATTGGTCATCGCTGACCGTCAGTCGATCGTTATTGCCGGGACGCATGGGAAAACGACGACCACCTCGCTCATGGCGTGGGTGACGGATCAGTTGGGCTTGGGGCCTGGATTTCTGATCGGCGGCATCGCGAAGAATTTCTCGCGGAGCTTTCAAAATCCCACCGGTGATTATTTTGTGATTGAAGGGGACGAGTACGACACCGCCTTCTTTGATAAAGTCCCAAAGTTTGTTCATTACCGGCCAAGGCACGTGATCTTCACCAGTTGTGAGTTTGATCACGCCGATATTTATGCGGATTTGGCGGCGGTGGAGTCCGCATTTCTTCGTTTGATGAAATTGATTCCAGAAACTGGAACGCTGGTTTCCTGGGCCGGGGACGCGCGAGTGCAAAAGATCTCCCGCGAAGCTTCATGCCGCCGGCGATTCACCTACGGCCTTACGGAAGGGGATTACCAGGCTCGCATTCTTTGTCCGGGAATCACCCCCGTGGCGTCTGCGGAGGTGCCAGGGGCACCGACTTGGGCGGCGCCGCCCACGCTTTTCGAGGCTTTTTTCCGCGGCCAATCGCTGGGAGAAATTAGAATCAATCTGGTGGGGAATTACAATGTTCTCAATGCCCTGGCCGCGGTCGCCCTGTCGCACGCGCTGTCCTTTGACATGGTCAAGGTGCGCGAGATCCTGGCGCGTTTTCAAGGTGTCAAGCGCCGGCAAGAAATTCTTGGTGAGCCGGACGGGGTTCTGGTGATCGAGGATTTTGCCCACCACCCGACCGCGGTGCGGGAGACCCTGAAAGGACTTCGTGAGGCCTATGCGGGGCGCCGGCTATGGGCTGTGTTTGAGCCACGTTCGGCCACGTCCCGGCGAAAAGTCTTTCAAAACGATTATGTGGATGCCTTTCAAACCGCCGACCGGGTGTTGATTGCCCAGGCCTTTGACCAATCAAAGATCGCCGAGGGTGAGCGGTTTTCCTGCGCTCAGTTGGTGGAGGACATGAAAAAGAAAAAGGTCGAGGCGGAGCTCCTCCCCAATGCCGACATCATTGTCCAGGAGATCCAGGCTTCGGCCCGGCCCGGTGATTTGGTTGTGATTATGAGTAACGGAGGCTTCGACGGTATTTATGAAAAACTTCTTAAAGCTCTGGCCGAACGCGGGGTCAGTTCTGCTCAGGTGGCGAAGGCGCCGACTTGGGAGTGAGGAAATGAAAATGATATGGCTCGCGGCTCTTCTCTTGGGTCTTCTCTCGGGTTTCTCCAACACTTGGGCCAGGTGGCAGCGTCCCGACGAAGCGGAGTATGCCGTCGATTTTGAAAATGTGAAAGTCACAGTTCACAAGGACGCCACCTTCAATCTGGAGACCGAAGTCTCCCTTGAAATCCTGAAAGATGTGGCGCGCGCGAAGTTTGGACTTACGCGTTTGAGTTACAACTCCCGCTCTTCGAGTTTCAAGGTGCTCGAAGCAAAGACCATCAACGGCGACAGGGTGCTCCCGGTCCGATCGGAGCACATTGAAAACAAGCCCCTGGCAAGTTCCGGACCTGGTTTCGACGAGATTCGCCAGGTGACCATCGCCTTTCCCGAAGTCAACGTCGGTTCAAAGCTTTACATGAGGTTCACCCGGGAAGTGACAAAAACTTCAATTCCTGGTTTTTTCAGTTGGAGCTCCTCCTTTGGCTTAAATGAATACGTCAAGAACTCAACCCTGCAGGTCGATTCGGACATGCCACTGAACTGGGAGGTTTTCGACCCTGAAAAATATCTGCAGGTCGAAGCCCAGGGTAAAGGCGTAAAAGCCCGCTTGCTGAGGCCGATTTATCGTCAAGTCACGGAAGAAGAAAACGTCAAAACCGACACACGTGCCATGCCCTGGCTGGGAATCACCTCGCTCGCCAAGTGGTCCGAGTTTCCGAAGCAGACCCTTGATGTCTATGAACAACGCTTGTCATCGCCTTTGCCGGAGAAGTACCAGCAGATTGTCCAGCAGGCCAAAAGTAAGAACCGTGACGTGGATGTGATCAACGAAGTGATTTCGCGTTTGGAGGAGGCCATCCGCTATGTCGGCGATTGGGTGCCGGTCGAAGGGGCCATTCACCCGCGCCCCTTGGCGACGGTGGCGGAAACCGGTTTTGGCGATTGCAAGGACTTTGCGACTGGCGCGGCGGCGATGCTGCGAAAACTGGGTTTTGACGCCCACGCCGCTTTCGTCCGTCGGGATCGCAACGATACCACCGTTCCTCTTCGTGTGCCTTTCTTTAATTTCAATCACACCATTGTTTATGCCGAGAAGGGGGGCAAGACCTATTGGTTGGATCCCACCAACACCACCAGTTTCGCGCAGGGACTTTACGAGGACATCGCCAACCGCGAAGCTTTGGTCCTGCTGGATTCGCCGGTGCTAAAGATGATTCCTCCCATCACCGATGCCATGGGGTCGGTGAAGATCAATGCCCAGGTGGACATCCACTCGCCACGTTCAGTGGAATTGCACGGTTCCATTTCTTTGCTGGGCCACGCGATGGTTCCGTTCACGGGACTTGCTCTTTCTTATTCGAAAGCGAGCATCGATTATGACCTTCTTTATTTTGTGTCGGTGCCGGGGAGGGTGGATGCATTTCATTTTGACGACTTTGACCTTTCATCGCGGATCGTGCGAGATCTGACGACCTCTTTCACGGTGACGGAGAAGTGGCTTCCCGTGCCGACCTCGGCGGGGACAGGTTATTTGGTGTCACCGCCGCGGCCGATTGAGACTTTCGTGTTTCGCCGGGAGGATCGGCAATCGAGTCTTTATTTGGGGCCGCCTCGCACGGTGGAAAGGGAGTTGGTTTTTCGCAAGGTGGGGCGGCTGGATCACAAAGTCCAATGCGAAGGACATTCCGAGTGGATTGATTTCCGCCGCGAATTCCGCAAGCGGGGCTCGGATATCGTTCTCACTGAAAAAATCACTCTTAAAAAAGACCGCGTGGATATTGACGAAATTCGCAAGGAAGCCTTTCAAAAGTTGCAAGACAGCCTGAATTTATGTCAACAGCCCGCCATCCTGGTGCTGAGGAAATAGCTCCTAAAATTGGCTATAACCACTTGATTTTTCGAAAAAGCCATGCGGGTGATCGAGCATGGACAGTTTGACATGGATCGGCGGCTTTTGAGATAGCACACTAGTACTCCATCAAATAAGTTTTTCCCGATGTTGACTTCGAGGTAGATCCAAGCTCGGCTGACCCCTTTAT
>PSRN01000203.1 GCA_003176075.1 Bdellovibrio sp. | reverse complement strand
TCATGGGTAGCTATGGGCTCGCCTCTTCCGACGCCATGATCCTCAACATATTCTTGTGTTCAAAGATACCTGCGATTGGCTGGAGATCGCTTCCGGTGGTCACAGCCAGAGAGCAAACAGGTTTGCGTGCCGCCGTTGATCGTTGATCAAGCGATCCCAAACGATTTGTTCTGACAGCTGACTATGCGGCCTCAGGTGCGAAACCGTAAAGACCTACTTGCTGGATTTCATTTTCTTTATCAAGTCCTCAAAGGCCTCAGGGGCACCTTCAGAAGTGCACCACTTTTTGACTTTTTCACGGTTGAAAGGAAACCTGTTTGCCACTAGCACGGCTTGATCGAGACATTCCCGAGCTTTGAAGTGAATGTAAGATGCCAGCCGATCTCGAATACAATCCGTGGGAGAATAAATATACAAAGTTTGTCCCTCGATCTTCTTTGCGTCGGGAACAATTTGGATATCATCCCCGATTCCCGCCGGACCAAACATAAATTCCACGAACTTCTCGCATCCCGATCGAGTATAGTGCCGGCCCCCTCGATTAAAGAAGCCTATTGAATTCATTACAGATTTGATCTTCCCCTCAGCGTAGGTTCTCAAAACAAAATCAAGATCTCCGGAAGTGTAAACTCCTTCCGAATAAATTGCCGCAACAGCCCCGCCGACCAGAATTGTTTCGATTCCATTTTTCGCCAAATGCCATGCGACAAATTTCCAAACTTGTTCCTCGGTGCAATTCGACCAGTTCGGTTCTTTCAAGTGACGGGTTTTCCTTTACGGCGTGGACGTCTTCGGGTTGAAAATAGCTTTTTACGCTCGATCAGAGGAATTCCTTCGTAGGCGACTTCGATCAGTTCCTTGACTGGTCGTGAAAATGGGGACTTGGGATTAAACGAGTATATCCTCGAACGTCCCGCTTGCTTGGAGACAAGGACGCCTGCCACTTCAAACCGATCGAGTTGTTGAAGAACTGGATTGAGCGCGATTCTAAAGTCATGGGCTATGCCTGATCCATGGGACTCGCCATAGTGGAATATATGAAGCAAAACTTTTTCAGCGGTCTTATTGCCGAAAATTCCCTCAAGCATTACTTTAATAATTAACTATGTTTTGGTTGATATCAACCATTTTCTGGTTGATGGCGGACCAATCGAGAGTCGAACGAACCGTTTCCTCGCCAGATCAAACAAAATCACATCTACGTGAGAAGATTGATTATATCCATACTCCTCCCTGGAGATCGAAAACTTTCCTCGAAGAAAAATACCTCAAAGAAGGCCGATCTATCGCCCAAATCGCGGCCCAAACACTTTCCTCGCGCGCGGCAGTTCGCGATGCTTTGATCGAATTCAGCATCCCACTTCGCAAGCAGGGAAAGCCGGGGAAACGACCGGCGCAGGTGCCCTACGGATACCGCAGGGCCGACGGTTTGCTGGTGCCCCATCTTGGCGAACAGCGGGTGATTCAGTCGGCGCGAAAGATGTCGAATGATGGGCTTTCGTACCGGCAGATTTGTGACTTTTTGACGAGCGTCGGCGTGCCGACCAAGAACCAAGGCAAGGGTTGGCAGCCGGAGATGATTCGACGGATTTTGACCCGTGAAGCCACCGCCGGCATCGATGACGTTGCACCGCAGTCATGGTAGCCACCTAACTATGCAAGTTTGGGAAAAGAGTGCGGCATCGACTGGCCGCCGCCAATATAGGATTCAGGATGATGTGCGGATGTTCGTTTCGGCAGAGAAGACAAGGAGGATTCGACTTCAGTAACAAATTTCTTCATTGAACCACCCTTCGAATTAATCCTCGCAGAAAAGATTTCTTTCTAGCCGTCGGGTTGCCAGTCAAATCGTCCAGAGATACCACGATCTTTTCCGCCAAGTGGTTTGGCCGAAAACGACACACCAATGCAAAGTCAAATTTTCTTGCCATCACTCCACCTTTACAATGTCAGCAAAGACAAATCCGTCCCGCTCGATCACATCACCCTTTTGAACACGAATTGCAGAATTGAAGTCAGGACTATCGGAAACAAAAGTATGAAACTCGCCATTTTCGCCACACGGGTCGACGTCCCTTGGCAGATCGCCCAAAAGCGCAGAATTGAATTCCCGACCCACAAAGGATCGATCGAGCTTTCGGGGATCGATACATGTCAAATACGCTCGAATCCCGGAAGCGATCATTTCCTTAGCCAAAAAATCGGTAGGGCGCCGCCATAGCGGAAAAATAGGCTCGATGCCTGTTCCGAAGAGCATTTTCTCTCGATATTGACGGATATCTTCTAAAAAGAGATCTCCAAATGCCATCAGATCAACTCCTTGGGAGTTGGCTTTTGCAATGAGCCTCGTCATTTGAAGTTCATAATCTTCGTTTTCGCATTGATCCGGTATGCGCACCACCTCAACCGGAAGTCCCAGCCGATCAGCCTGCAAGTATAGCAAGGCTTCGCGAGTGGAATGCATGGACACCCTCGCAAACGACTCAGTTACCGTCGTGAATAGCGCCCCAACCTCGAATGACGGGTCCTTTTTTAACAAATGAAGCGCATAGGCGCTATCTTTTCCGGTGCTCCAAGAAACCCACACTTTTTTCCTGTCGACTTTACTTGCAGGCGTCATTTTACAAACCTACCCATTAGGATCGAATCGACATATTGGTCTCGTGCCAGCCTGAGGTCTCTTTTTTGCCGTCCCTCCTCGACAAATCCGAACTTTTCATAAAGACCGATTGCGCGCGAATTGGTTGCATGAACTTTCAAATTAATTTTCTCAATTGTTAGGTTTCGCTCGGCCCAAGCGAGCAAACTCCCGAGTAGAGCTTTACCAACGCCCTTGTCTCTCCACGGTTTCATCACTGACATGCCAAATTCACCATGGTGGGCGATGCGCCGTCGGTGCCCATTTGAAAAATCTAGAATTCCGACCACCCGCTCTTCAAATTCAGCCACAAGGATCAATTTGGCGGGATGATCCTGATGGCTGCGAATCCATTCGGCTTCCTGTTCGACGGTAAAATCCAGTTCGTCGGACTCGGTCAAAGTATAGATGCCTTCGTCCATAACCGATTTACCAAGTGCCAAAATTTGGGCAGCATCCCGCCCTTCCGCTGAGCGAATCACAATCGTCTCTCCGGTCTTTGTACGGTGCTGAGTTGCCAAAACCGTGCTCATAACTGCCGCCAATCCGGGTTATGGAGACTATTCAAAACATGGTCTCGCCAACCGCCATTGATTCTCAGATAATCTTTCGCAACGCCCTCCCTTTGAAAGCCAAGCCGTTGCAGCAGTCTTTCGCTTCGACCATTGTCCGGCAGATGATTCGCCATCACACGATGAATGTTGAGCTCATTGAATGCCAAGCCGATCGCCGCGGAAAGAGCTTCAAACATCAAACCACGCCCCTGATTCTTTTCAGCAAGCCCATAACCAAGATAACAAGCCTGAAACGGACCTCGCGAAATTTGCGAAAACTCTAAACTCCCAATGATTTCTCGATCGTCCCTTTTATTGAAGAGGTAGAGCCGCAGGGCGCGGTCTTCAAGAAACTCTTCGCTATGCTTCGGTATACGAGATCGCCAGTATTCTTCAGTATAGAAATCATCTGGTTTTTTTGGATCGAACGGAGACAAGTGAGCATCATTGTTTCTGAAATAGTTTATTATTTCCGAAACATCTGAAACGGCAGGCAAACGCAGTATCAGTCGTTCAGTTTGGATTCTGGGATTCGATTTTGGCTTTAATGCTCCCTCTGCAGTCTGTTCGTGATGATGGCAAACCGCTTCGATTCGATGTCCGTCAGGATCAATGACAAAAGCGGCATAGTAGGTCGGCCCATAATGCGGTCGCAATCCAGGCTCGCCGTCATCCCGGCCACCAAAGTTGAGCGCCGATCTATAAAATTCATCCACCGCTTTTCGGGTCTGGGCTGTAAAGGCAACGTGAAAACCAGCACCTGGAGGTTTGAAAGCATCCCTTCGTTTGACTGCAAACTGATCATCAGATTCGCCTGATCGACCGTACCCGGAAAAATCGTCGCCGCTACATACACGTTCAAATCCAAGAGGTTTCAAAGCGAAATCGTAGAACGCGGTGGATACTTGAAGATTGTTACAGCCAATTGAAATGTGATTAATCATTCTGTCTCCTCGCCGATTACGCACGCCACCATCCGAAGATTCTTAACAGACCCTCATTAAGTATCAATGGCGCTGGGCCAATAATCGCGGCATATGCGAACAAGCGACGGCCTGGGGTCGTTCTTGAAAAAATAGATCGATCGATCACCACGGCAAACCACTGGAACAGGAAATAGCCCAGCATTGATCCAATCATATTCACGTGGAAAATCATGAGTAATGGCACATTCACAAGTAACTCGTGCCAAATCCCGGAAAATAGAAATACAGCGAATGAAGCAAGAATCGCACTGCGCCTGAGGGGCTTAAAGACAATGTGATAAAACCACTCGCTGACCCAAACATTGTATCGGCGCCAAAAGTCGGAGATGTTAGAAGACCGCAGCAAATGGTTGTGAACGTTCGGAATGACCTTTCCGGTGGCCAAACAAAGAAACCGAACCGCATCGCCACTCAACTCAAACACCACCAATATTGGAACCGCCAAATAGCTGAGTAACCAGCCACGAGCATCAACCGCATTACTCACTTTACGAAACGCCAGGTAGGCTGTCGTCAGGGCAAGCAGGCTCGCGAATGCCTTGCCCACGAACAAGCGCCAGTCTGAAGGGGTTGCTGGAGGCGATCTATTCCACGATTCAACTGCGCAAACAGGGGTCAACCAAAATCCATTGTCCGGAAGTTGAGTCTTATAGGCGCTGATGGCCTTCATAATGAGTATCGAAATCGAAACACTCAGCCAAAAGACAATACGGAGAGTCCAATTTGAATCGAGCCCCAAACTCATGCGTCTCCGAAAATCTCTGTTACGCCGGACCGCAAGCGGTCGCGTCCGCCGGATTCTAAAATGTCACCATGGTTGACGATAACTCGATCAAAATCGAGCTGAAGAATTTCTTGATAAGATAAGTGAAGTTTTTTCCTATCATTCGCAAAAACCCATTTGGTTAAGCGGCTTGGACCAAATCTGCCGCCGATCTTGTTCCATTTCATGAAAGCGCGCTCGAAACCGGTGAACACGTCTCCCATGTTGAATGCTGAATCACACAGGATCAGTGTGCGCGACGGTCGATGGAGAAAGGCGGCCTCGTTGATCCGCATACCTTTGATCGGAATGCACTGAAACTCATCAGACAAAGCTGACGGAAAATCCAAATTAACGTCTTTTGAGTTATGTCCCTGGTTTTTAAAGCTCGCCATTTTTGGTGCTGGCACGAATAGCTCGGCGTCAGGAAATTTTCCGGCCATCCAACCCGCGTCTGAACAGTGGAAGACATTTGGCGCAACAATAAACGATGGTTTTCCTAAGGACTTGAGCCAGTTAATATCGGTGCTCTGAAGTCGGATCGCATTATGAATGATTAAGCGTTCATCTTGGAGTTTAATCACGGTCATTCTGCGGCCGAACTTATTTTTCCATTCGCCAGAAATTTCCCATAGATTTTCGGCAACCGACCGTGGTGGTTTATAACCAAATTCAACGACTTCACTTTCTGCGGCGCCTGTCACTGTTCTCCTCCATTCGCCTCGGCAGGGATGGTATCGCCTCTTTTGTAGTGTAATAATATCGCCCCATTCAAAAATGGTTTCGAGCCCGCAAGTTTGAAGTTGATCGCGGCGTCGGTTCGCCTGCCGCCAAAGAGACCGATGCCAGAACCCAGGCAGATCGGTTGGACGGAGAGCATGATTTCGTCAATCAGGTTATGGTTGAGAAATAGCCAGTTAAGTTCGCCCCCGCCAAGAAGCCAAATATTCTTTCCTCTCGTCGCTTTTAGCGTACGAACAAACGCCACAGGATCGCCATCCACGTGCCTTGTTCGAGGGCTCTCAATCTTTACTCCCGTTCTTGAGAATACATATGTCTCATGATCCTTAAAGTACCAATCACCAAAGCCAAGGGTCTGAATATAACAGGACTTTCCCAGAGAAAATTGAAAAAGTCGCTGGGATTTCTTTGATTTATCAGGTTTTCCTCGGTT
>PSRN01000306.1 GCA_003176075.1 Bdellovibrio sp. | reverse complement strand
CTGTTCTTCCTGAGGCGGCTGAGCGAGCCGAGCTGGCGCTTGTTCTTGTTTTTGTGCGGCGGCTTCTTGTTCAGCTTTTTGTTCAGCGGCTTTTTTCTCAATGGCTTTGGCCATTTCCTCTTTGGCTTTCGCCGCCTCACGATTTTTCTCGTTCTCTACCTGTTGCTGTTGCTCTTTCTGTTTTATCGCCTCTTTCTGTTTGGCGGCCTCTTGCACTCTTCTTTTTTGCTCTTCCACCAACTGAGCCAAATTCGCTGGAGCCTCCTTCGGCCTGGGTTGTTCTTTTCCAGCTTTGTCCTTGGCGCCCGCCCCCTGCCCTTGTCCTTCTCTTGCCGCCTTTTCTTCTTCAGTTATCACCTGGGCAGTGGCTGTTTCCTGAGATTTGTCGCGCGCCTCCGCAACCTTTTCCTTTTTTTCCTTTTCTTCTTCTTTTTGCGGCTGGATGGACGCCGTCTCTTTATCTTTGGGGGCCGGTGGGTTGACCGCTGGAGCAACCGGCGCCGCTGCCGGCCCTGCTGGGCGGGACTCGTTTTCGCCGCAACCAAAGAGGCCCCAAGTGGTCAAAATTACAATTCCAATTTTTACCAGACTCATTTTCATCAGACCCCTATTGATATTAATAAGAGCCAAGCTCGCCTGACTTATTTTCACCATCGCACTCACGGAACCTACCCAGTTGGCGCGTTTCATCGTCGCTCTCCTTCCCAAACCATGGGCCTTGCGATACATTACAATCTCTCGCTAATCCCAGTTTGCATCTTTTCCGGAGGTGCAAAGCTAAGACCATAGGCAAATCAACTTCAGATTGGCTTTCTCGAACTACTTGTTGACCTCCGAGGCATTCATCCATCCGCGAAGAGAACTCCAGCGGCATAGTGGAACGATGCTGCAAAAATCCCTTCTTGATGGAAGGCTAACTCTCCGTTGACAATTGCCCCCCCTGCTTCCTAGAGTTCCCACTCAACAACGCATTGGTCTGACCATGGGAATGTAACCTCATCTCGCTTCAATTTACCGACGCAGGAGGACTTTTGAAGATTTCACTCTATGCACCCCTCAGCGGTCCGTTGGTGCCGCTCACGCAAGTACCCGACCCTGTTTTTGCACAGAAAATGATGGGAGATGGCCTTGCCATCGATCCAACAAGTCAATCCCTCCTGGCTCCTTGTGATGGGGAAATTATTCAGGTTCATTCGGCCCGCCACGCTCTGACGATGAGAACACCTGAAGGAGTGGAGATTCTCCTTCATGTCGGCATCGACACCGTCCAACTCAAAGGCGAAGGATTCACCCCCCAAGTCCAGGCCGGTCGCCGCGTGCGCCAAGGGGATGTGCTTCTGAAATTCGATGCCGATCTGCTGGCTCAGAAGGCCAAAAGTCTGATCACTCTGATGATCATCGCCGACCCGAAAGGCGGTGCTTTGCGCTTTCTGCCGCGGTCGCGCGCCGAAGCGGGTCGGGACATCCTGATGGAACTCACTCCCGTTGCCCCGGATCACGTGGGCTCAACTCGAAAAGTGGCTGAATCAGCGCCGCTTTTCACCCGTGGCGGCTTCGCCGCCCACGCACCGTTGAGCCGTGAAATCCATTTCCGTTCCGTCAATGGCTTGCATGCCCGACCGGCGGCTGAACTCGCGCAACTCGCCAAAACTTTTTCGAGCTCCATCCACCTCCGTCGCGGCCACAGTGGAACCGCCAACGCCAAGAGCGTGGTGAGCCTTTTACAGTTGGAACTCCGGGCGGACGACCGCATCGTCGTGACCGCCGAAGGCACCGACGCGGAAAAAGCACTGCAAAGCACGGCGCAATTCCTCGCGGCTCTGCAGGAAGAGAACCTGGCACCCGCCCCTGAGAGAAGCACTGAGACAACCCGCCCCCCAGCCACGCCCCGCCCCTCCGGGTCGGTTCCCGTGAGCGTGGGCGGCTCTGCCCAAGTCGGTGCCTCCGGCACCTCCGCAGACGCCACGAGTGACAGGGGCAGGGCGGGATTTTATCAAGCCACTGGAATTTCCCCGGGGTTGGCCTTGGGACCGATTCAAAAAATTGTTTCCTCATTGATTGATTTTCCTGAAAATTCAAACCGGTCACCCAAGGAAGAGATGAATCTTTTGCAGGAGGCTTTCAAGCGAGCGAAGCAGGAACTCCGCCAGCTCGTCGCCGACCTCCATCGCAAGAAACAGTCACCGACAGCGGCCATCTTTGCCGCCCACGAGGAATTTCTTGAAGACCCCGAACTGGAAGAACAAGTCAGGCAAATCCTCGCGCGGGGGAAAACAGCGGCCTATGCCTGGAGTGAAGCCGTTTCTGGTTTGGCCTCGCGCATGGAAAAGGCCAAGACTGAATTGATTGCCCAAAGGGCCCAGGATCTGCGGGATGTGGGGCACCGGGTCCTTCGCCAGCTGATGAACGACCAGGGCAAGGCCAGAGACACCACCAATGACAAGAGCAAAGCCAATGGATCGGGAGAGATTGCCAAGACCAAAAACAAGGACCCAAAGGCCTCGCCGGCCGGTCTTCTTTTAGCCGACAACCTGGTCCCCTCGCAGGTGGCCGAATTGGATCTTGAAAAGGTCGCGGGCATCGCGACCCGCGCCGGCAATCAAACCTCCCACGTGGCCATTCTCGCCCGTTCGCTCGGTATTCCGGCGGTCGCCGGTTTGCCGCCGGAGGCCCTGTTGACACCCGAGGGGACAATGGCCTTGATTGATGGAAATTCGGGAATTTTCCAATTGAATCCAAACGCGGAAGAACAGCGCCAGATTCAGTCGGCCCAGCAACAAATGGCGGAGAAGAGACAGCAGGCCCTGCGTTTTGCCCATGAAAACGTCCATGGAATCGGCGGCCGGGCCCTGCAAATCCACGCCAATATCAGCTCCGTCGAAGCGGCACGAAAGGCAGTGGCGTCGGGCGCCGAGGGCGTCGGACTGCTGCGCACGGAATTCTTGTTTCACGATCGCGCCACCGCTCCCACCGAAGACGAACAACAGAAAATCTATCAGGAAATCGTCGATGTTCTGGATGGCAAACCGCTCACCATCCGCACGCTTGACGTGGGTGGCGACAAGCCGCTCGCCTACCTCGGCCTTCCGCCCGAAGAAAATCCTTTTCTCGGCGTCCGTGGAATCCGAGTGTGCCTCAAGAACCTGGAAATATTCCGCCCCCAACTGCGCGCCATCCTGCGCGTCCAAAGTAAAGGTCCCATTCATGTCATGTTTCCGATGATCACCACGCTCGATGAATTCCGCCAAGCCCGCGCCTTGTTGGAGGAGGAACAGAAAAACCTGGGCGTGGCAAATGCCCCCTCGGTGGGAATGATGGTCGAGGTTCCGGCGGCGGCTTTGATGGCCGAGGAGTTTGCTCCTCTCGTTGATTTTTTCTCGGTGGGTACAAATGATCTGACCCAGTACACTTTGGCGGCGGACCGGGGCAATTCAGAAGTTCACTATGAGATTTTGCAAGAGAGCGTTTTTCGATTGATTCAAATGTCAGTGACCGCCGCTCATCGCCATGGCAAATGGGTTGGAGTATGCGGTGATCTCGCCGGCCAGGAAAAGGCCGTTCCGCGACTCCTGGAATTGGGAGTCGATGAGTTGAGCGTAAATCCCACGACCGTGCCCCTGTTGAAAGCTCAAATTCGCGAACTAACGGGCAGCCCGGCCTTATCAAATAAAGGAACCCTTTATGACCCTCATCAAGACGTCGTTTTCCTTCCTGCAGAAGATCGGTAAAGCATTGATGCTTCCTGTGGCGGTGCTGCCGGTGGCGGGACTGCTGCTGGGAATCGGCAAAGCGAACTTTGCCATCATTCCGTCCGGTATGACCGAACTGATGGCTCAGGCCGGAAGTTCCATTTTTGGAAATTTACCGCTGATTTTCGCGGTGGGAACAGCTCTGGGTCTGGCCAACAACGACGGCGTTTCGGCGTTGTCGGCGGTGGTCGGTTATGTGGTCATGCTGGCCAGCCTGGGCACCTTCGGCGGCTTCATAGGTTCTGAGCTCAAGCCGATCATGGGTATTCACTCGGTCGACACGGGGGTTTTCGGCGGTATCGGCATCGGCCTGATTGCCGCTTCCTTGTTCAACCGTTACTATCGGCTGGAACTTCCCGCCTATCTTGGTTTCTTCTCGGGGAAACGGTCGGTTCCCATCCTGACCGCCGCGGCGGCGATCGTTTTCGGCTTGATCCTGAGCATTGTTTGGCGCCCGGTGGGGGCTGGAATTCATTGGTTTTCGATTTGGGCCGCGAATGAAAATCCGGCGGCGGCCTTCACCGTTTACGGCTTTATTGAACGCTTGCTGATCCCCTTTGGGCTCCACCATATTTGGAATGTGCCATTTTTTGTGGAGGCCGGACAATATCTCGACCCCGTCACGGGAAAAACTTTGACTGGTGAGATACCCCGTTACATTGCTGGCGACCCCACGGCGGGAAATTTGGCGGGAGGATATTTGTTTAAGATGTGGGGCCTGCCTGGCGCCGCTCTGGCCATGTGGTACCGCGCCAGAACGAGTCAGCAAAAGATCATTGGCGGGGGGATGATCTCGGCGGCGCTCGCTTCCTTTGTCACCGGCATCACTGAACCCATTGAGTTTTCTTTCATGTTCGTCGCCCCCTTGCTTTACTTATGCCATGCCGTCTTTTGCGCCTTCGCTTATTTTCTTTGTATTACGTTAGGGATCAAGCACGGCACGACCTTTTCGCACGGACTTATTGATTTTATTATTCTCTTTCCGCAATCCCACCGGGCGCTGTGGTTTTTTGTCCTGGGTCCGATTTGGGCGCTGTTTTATTTTAGTTTTTTTGCCTTCGTCATTGAAAAGTTTCAGCTCAAAACACCGGGGCGCGAAGCCGAGATCAGTGGGGGAGAAACCCAAACATCGGGTGCAGAAGGCGCAGTGGGTGGAGCGGGTGGAAAATCAACTGACAAAGCGGCTGACCTGGTGGCGGCTTTTGGCGGCGCCCCCAACATCAAGACACTGGATGCCTGCATCACCCGACTGCGGGTGAGCGTGAATGATGCGGCGCTGGTGGATGCGGATCGATTGAAGGCCCTGGGAGCCACCGCCGTTGTCAAAGTTGGGGATGGCGTGCAAGCGATCTTTGGAACAGCTTCGGAAAACTTGAAAACGGACATGGAGATCTACATGTCTAAAGCGGATTCAGGAGCCGGGTCGGTCGACAGTTCGAGAGGCCCCTCGAGCGGGGGTGCAGCCGACATTTCGAGAGGCAAAGCCGGGGTGCTTCCGAATTCAGCTGCTCAGAGTTCTGCTCTGTCGACAAGAAAACTGGATACCGAAGAGCTGAATCAAGCCCTGGGTGGAAAAGCCAATATCCTTTCTCTTCGCACCGTGGCCGGCACGCGTTTGCGGGTCGAAGTTCGTGACGGTGCAAAGTTCAACTGGGGAAAACTCTCGCAACTGGGAATTCAAGACAATTTGGAGATTAAACCTGGACTCTACCACTTGATCTTGTCGCCTGACTCAGTCTCAAGCGAGACATAGCTGCATCTCTTGAATTGATCAGCTGCCAAGACATTCGGCGTATTAGAATGGGACAAAGTCTTCCCCTACAAATTCCTTCGGTAGAAACAGACGGATCTTGCGAATTCATAGGAGCATTGACGCCCGCGCCTCAGCAAAATGGAAATTGCAAAAAAGGTGTCTATCTCCAGCGGCAATACAGGTTAACTTTTTGATTTTATAAATATTAAAAAGTGGATAAAATCGGATACAGTTTCGTCGACAAAATTGGATACTGAGGTACATTTTTATTGGGAAATTTGAAATGAAGACCAAAAAGCACGTATTCTACCCCAGTGAAAAAGTCGAAAATGAACTTAAGAACATCCCTCGCGGAAAATTGAGCGAAAGAGTGAACGCTCTTATTTTGAAAGGTTTGTCAGCGGAAAAGATCGAGGATTTCTTTTGGTAATTTACGCCGTCGAAAAAACCGCATTCAAACAAGAAATAACGCGGCTTTTTCATGCGGAAATGAGGGATGTTGATGAAAGAATCAAAATTGATTTGTATTAGGGCTGTGAAGGAAATTTTTCGCAATGAAAATACTTGTCGTCGAGGACGAAGTTAAAACCGCGCAATTTCTGGAAAAGGGAATCACTGAACAAGGTTACGTTGTCGATGTGGTCCATGACGGCGAAGAGGGCCTCATGCTCGCGCAAAACCGCTCTTATGATTTGATTGTTCTTGATATCATGATGCCAAAACTCGACGGCTGGAGTGTGATTTCAAAGCTCCGCAGTGAAGGACTTTCGACCCTGACGCTGTTTCTGACGGCACGCGACTCTCTCGAGGATCGACTGCGGGCCCACGAACTCGGGGCCGACGCCTATCTGGTGAAGCCTTTTTCTTTCGCTGAACTGCTCGCCAATGTTCGCACCCTGCTTCGCCGGTCCGGCGCGCAGGGACGCCCTTTTCTTCGGGTGGCTGATTTGGAAATGGATCTGGCTCGTCACGCCGTGACCCGGGCCGGTCAAAAACTCGATTTGACCCCCAAGGAATTTTTGCTTTTGGAACTCCTGTTGCGGAGAAAGGGCGAGGTGCTTTCCCGAACTCTTATCGCTGACCAGGTTTGGAATATGAACTTTGACAGCGACACCAACGTCGTGGATGTCCATATTGGTCGACTGCGATCAAAGGTGGATGTCCCATTCCCCCGGCGGCTGATTCATACGGTCCGGGGCATGGGCTACGTTCTGACGGACGAAGAGGCGACATGAGCCGAACAATTCCACCGTCGCTCGCCCGGCGGCTCACGTTTTTTTCCACCATTTCCATAGTGACTCTTTTGATGATGGCGGTGGGACTGGTGTATTTTGAGTTGTCACGGGAATTCACTTCCTTGGATAAAGGACTTCTCACGAGCCGGATGAACACCATCAGTATCTTGCTCTCTCAGACGGAAAATCAATATTTCGCTCTCCGACAGCGGGTTGAAAAGGAGTGGTATGAGCTCAACCATGAACATATCCTGGTGCGTGTCCTGGACCCCCAAGGAAGGGTTCTTTCGCAAACGCCTCACCTTGATCTTGAACACAGTGAAATTTTGGCGCAACTGCAAGACCTTCGCGACTCGCCGACCGACCTGCCGCGAAGGATGGAGACAGAGTCCGGCAGGGTTTATCAGGTCCGTGCATTTTCAGTGCGGACTGCGCAGGTGCCAACGGCACCGACTTGGATATCCGCCACCGGGTCGGATCGCGTTGAAATCGCGCTGGAAACAACCAACGAAGAAGCCTTTCTGCGCTCGCTCCGCCGTCTCCTTGTGGTGATGGTGATCGTTTCCGCATTCGCCAGCCTGTGGATCGGCCCGTTGGTCGCCCGCCTGGCTTTGAAGCCGGCGCGGAATTTTTCAACTTTTGTGCAACGAATTTCCAGCGAGCACTTGGAGGAACGCCTCGACCCCCATCAAATGCCCGCCGAATTCGGCCCGCTGGCAAACACATTGAACCACATGCTCGATCGCCTGTCCGGGAGCTTTCAACGAATGGCCACATTTTCAGAGGGCATGGCCCATGAGATTCGAACTCCCGTAAATAACCTTTTAGGGTCGATGACCGTGGCTCTGTCGCGGGAACGAACTCCCGCGGGATACCGGGCCACTCTCGCTTCGGGAGTGGAAGAATGCGAGCGGTTAAAGAGAATTGTCGATTCCCTGCTCTTCATCGCCAGGGCCAGCGACCCCCGCGAAGCGGTTCGAAAACAGGAATTGGGGGCCCTGACCGAATTGCAACAGATTGTAAGTTTCTATGAGGTCTCAGCGGAAGAGGCCGGCATCGAGCTTCATCTGGAAACGTCAGCACAAACCAAGATTCTCGCGGATCGAACCCTGCTGCAACGATCCATCGGCAATTTGATATCGAATTCCATTCGCCATAGCCGGGCCGGCGGCAAAATCTTCATTCGGGCCCAGCAAGAAACAAACAGTGTGCGGATTGAAGTCTCAGATCAAGGCAGCGGCATCCCACCGGAGGCCTTGCCTCACCTGGGCGAACGATTTTTTCGCGTCGATCATTCCCGGAACAAATCTCAAGGTGGGGCAGGACTCGGCCTTTTAATTGTCAAATCCATCGTCCAAATTCATGGGGGTGAATTCAAAGTTGAAAGCGAACTGGAGCGTGGTACGACCATCGTCTTGAATTTTCCTTCCTAACAAAATCGTCATCCTTCCGTCATTTGAAAGACAGCTTCATCGATTAAACTGATCACGAGGCTGATCATGAAACCAACCTGAGGAGCACCCGTGAGTCAGGTCGATGAAAATCATCACCAAAACGGCCTAGTGAGCTTTGCTCTGGACCACGGTCACCTTATTTTTGTCGTTTGCCTTCTGTTGGTCATCCTTGGGGGTCTGGCGCTGCAAACACTTCCCAAGGACCTTCTTCCCAACGCCAACTTGCCCGCCGTGCAAATTCTTTCTTTTTACGCGGGAATGCCGGTGGACCACGTGGACCAAAACTTGACCGCGCGTTTCGCGCGCTACACGGGACAGGCCGTGGGGATGGAGCGGCAAGAGACCAAATCCCTGGTCGGCGTCAGCATCGTCAAGAACTTCTTTGGTCCCGAGATTGACCTCAACACCGCCATCGCCCAGACCACGTCGCTGGTCATGTCGGTCTTGGGGCGGCTGCCACCCGGAACACAACCCCCTTTGATCCTGCCGTTTGATCCGATGGCCGCCACGCCCCTGGCGCTCGTTTCCGTGAGCGGAGATTTTACCGAGAAGGAACTCTTCGACAAAGCCCGCTACGACGTGAGAAACACCGTTCAGTCCGTGCCCGGGGCCATGGCCCCCACCGTGATGGGCGGCTCCGATCGGCAAATCAACGTCTTCCTCGATCCGGTGAAGCTATCACATTACAATTTCTCCCCCCTCGATGTGATGAATCACTTGGCCGTGCTGAACACCTTTATACCTTCGGGTAACATCAAAATTGGTGACCAGGATTTACAAATTGTCAGCAACGGATTGGTCGACCATGTGCAAGAAATGAACGACTTCCCCCTTCGCTCCGACAATGGCGTGAACGTGTATCTGAAGAACGTCGGCCGCGCCGAAGATTCCCAGAAGGTGCAAACGAACATCGTCACCATTGACGGCAAGAGGCAAGTCTATGTTCCTGTTTACCGCCAGCCGGGGACGAATTCGCTTCGCCTGGTGGATGAAGTCCGCGAGTCGCTCAAGACCCTGCAAGAAACATTGAAAGGGTATAAGGTCATCTTGGTTGCCGACCAGTCAAAATTCATCCGTCATGCCATCGAGAGCATCACCGAAGAAGCCCTCATTGGGGGAGGCCTGGCGGCGCTTTTGATTTTCCTTTTTCTTGGCAATCCGCGCGCCACCGTAGGAATTGTCCTTTCACTCCCTCTTTCGGTGCTATTCGCTTTTATCGGCCTCAAAGCCGTGGGCCAAAGTATCAATGCGATGACGCTGGGAGGACTGGCTCTCTCCATCGGCGTCCTCGTTGATAATTCCATCGTCGTGCTTGAGAACATCAATTCCAAGCTGGAAAAAGGACTGTCGGCAACGACCGCCGCCCTCCGCGGCGGGTCCGAGGTCGCCTTGCCGGTTCTTGCCGCGACACTCGCCACCATGGTCGTCTTCTTCGCCGTGATTTTTCTCTCCGGCATCTCCAAGACACTCTTTTCGGCCCTCGCCCTCTCGGTCATTTTCGCCATGATCGGATCCTATTTTTCAGCGATGGCGGTGATGCCCCTGTTCGCTTCACTCTTTCTCAAACCCAGGGGACAACACACAGAGCTTCCCTCCATTTTGCGCGTCATTCAACGGGGGCTCGAAAAGTTCGTCAACGGCTATGGCAATCTGCTTGAAGTGGTGCTTCGCCGGCGGGTGTTCGTTCTTCTCATCGTGTTCGTCGCCGTGGGAACTTCGTGTTTTCTCGTTCCTCAGATCGGCACCGAGCTGTTTCCCCGGGCCGACGCCGGAGGAATGATTCTCGAGATCCGCCAGCCAACCGGTGTGCGGGTTGAAAAAACCGCCGAACTGCTGACCAAGCTCGACCATAAATTGCGTGAATGGATAGCGCCCGAAGATTTGCAGATGATTATCGCCAATGCCGGCGTCTACTACGGTTTCGCCGCCGCTTTCACGCCCAACAGTGGAACTCAGGATGCTTTTCTTAATATTGAATTGACGGAAGATCGCAAGCGCACCAGCCAGGAGTACGCCAAGATCATTCGCGAAAAGCTCCATCTTGAATTTCCAGAGCTTGACGTCGGCATTGAATTGGGCGGACTGCTCACCTCGGCCCTGAACGGCGGACTGCGCTCCCCGATCGACATTCAAGTCTCAGGACCCAAGGTCGAGCGCTCCCATGAGTTGGCTGAAGAGCTGACCTCGGAAATTCGCCACTACCCCGGCGCCGTGGACCTGCGGATCCAACAGCGCGTCGATGCGCCGGAGATCGCCATGAATGTCAATCGCCAGAAAGCCGCCGAGCTTGGTTTGGCCACCGACGAGGTGGTCAAGAATGTCGTTAGCGCGGTCAGCGGCAGCTCCACTTTTCTTCCGGCGATCTGGGTCGATCCGGCCAGCGGCATTGACTATCTCTTGGGTGTGCAGTTCCCTGAAAGCAAACTGAACGATATTGCAGGCCTCGGAAAAATCCCTATTACAGGCCGCAACCAAAACCGGACTGTTCCTCTGAACAGTATCGCGACTTTGTCCCGCCGGCAGGGTCCCAGTGAGATCAACCAGGTCAACCTTCATCCCGTGGTTGATATCTTCCTCGATGCTCAAGACCGCGATATCGGCAGTCTTTCGAGACAAATTCAAACCGCCATTTCGGCGAAAAAGCTGGACCCTGGATATTCGATCCGGATCCGCGGCGAAATTTCAGAGATGAATCGCGCGGTGGGATCCCTCGGCGGCGGCTTCTTACTGGCGGCCATTTTAGTTTATTTGATTCTGGTGGTCCAGTTTCGTTCCTTTCGCATGCCGGCCATCGTGATGGTCGCCGTTCCCTTGGGACTGATGGGCATTGTCGTCATGTTGGCACTCACTCATACTTACTTCAGCATTCAAGCGGCGATCGGTGCGATCTTCATGATTGGCATCGCCGTCGCCAATGGGGTCTTGCTTCTTGAGTTCATCACCCATGAGTACGAGCGAACCGGCCATCTCCACCCATCGATCGTGAACGGGGCCAAGGCCCGTCTTCGTCCAATATTGATGACGTCGCTGGCTTCCATTTTAGGACTCCTGCCCATGGCCCTCGGCCTCGGCAAAGGCTCGGAGGCCAACATTCCTCTGGGTCGCGCCGTGATCGGTGGGCAGCTCGCCGCGACGATGCTCACGTTGTTTGTGGTTCCGCTGTTGTACCAGATCTTAGCGCCGCGCAAGCGCCATTCCAAAGGAGCTGATTCGGGCGAAGTGATTGAAACCGTAGCACGCGAGACTGTGGTATGATGAAGAAACAATTTTTCATTCTTCCTGCAATTTTATTTTCCACTGTGGCCCGCTCGGAAGTGCTCACCTTGGAAACCGTCTTGCGCAAGACCGTTGAACACAGCGAAAAGCTCAAGGCCCTCACTGAGCATGAGCATGCGGCGGAGATGGGGGTGGATAGGGCACGCACCGGCTACTGGCCCACGTTGGAAGCGCAAGCGATCGCCACCAATGGCTTTCCCGGCTCCTCGGGTCTTCTTGGCATTGGGGGCCTCATGGGATCGTCCTATCGCTCCGGTCCCGCCTACGGTCTTGTCGCCACTGAAACAATCTACAATTTCGGCCGGACCGCCAATGAGGTCCGTTTGGCTGACGACAACTTACAAAACAGCCATATCCAGTCCGAAATTGAAAAGGACAAGGTCATCGCTCAATCCCTGCTTTCCTATTTGCGGTGCTCCTTTCTGCGGAGCCAACAACAAAATTGGTCAACCATTCGGGACATGACAGCCATTATTCGTAAAGAAGTGGACCGCTTTATTTCGACGGGTCAAAGGTCCATTGTCGACAGTTTTTTGGTGCGTGCGCAATTCGATGAATCAATCCGCAATCTTGAAAAGTATGAGCGGCAGGAAAGAGTCGTCAAATCCGCTCTCGCCACCATGACAGGGATGAGTGAGGCGGAAATTCTATGCCCTGAATTGAACCAGTTCGAACTGCAAGTCGAGCCCCGTACCCCTTCTGAAGAGCATCCCGAAATTCGCAGGGCGCAAATGGATTTGAAGATCGCCCATGATCAAGTCGAGCTGACCCGGTCCAATTATTGGCCCAAGATCTCCGCCGTGGCTTCGGTCGGGCAAATGGAGAAAGCTTGGGTGGTGCCCGTTGAGGATTACGCTGTCGGAATAGGTCTTACGTGGCCGCTCTTTGATGCGGGGAAAACGAATGCCGAATTCAACACGGCCAAGGCGGTGGAATTGCAGAAAGGCCACGAGCTCGCCGAAGCAAGGGATCAAATCAAATTAATTAACAACAAGTACGATGAGGCCATCGAGGGCTTGGCGGCCGAACTGGATCATTTGAAGAAAGACGCGGTGATCGCAAAAACCGCCTACGACCAAGCCCGCAGCCGTTACTTTTCACTCAAAGGCAATCTTTCCGATTTGCGAGAAGCGGTTCGCAATCTGGCCAAAATCCAAGAGGATCGCATCAACTCACAAGTTCAATTCGATCAAGCCGTCGGCTTGAAGAAGATACTCAACCAAGAGATGCACTATTAGACGAAAAATCAATTGCTCAGGGGACTAACTGGCCCATAGCTCGTTGAAGTTCAACTTGCGATTCGGCCTGAGCAATGGTAACCCTCGCTACAGCAGGAGGGGACATTGGCACGAAAACCCACACAAATTTTTTCTTTCTCAAAACTTAGCTTTTCTTCTGGACTCTCTCTTCTAATTTTTATTGTTCTGCTTCCAGCGGAAAATGCTCCCTCGAAATCAGCCCTGCAGTTTTTCGTTGATGAACTGCCGATCCCGCCCGTCATTCGGGCGTCAGGGCCGCCTCGGTCTTCAGCTCGATCTTCAGCTCGGTCCTCAGCTGGCTCCGGCGCCGCACCCGTGGAAGTCATCATGACTCTCAACTCGTTCACGACAAAGATTCACCGCGATCTTCCCGAAGTGAGTCAATTTGGCTACAACGGCTCAGCGCCCGGCCCCACCATTGAGGTGGAAAAGGGTCAACCCGTCCGGGTCCATTGGCGAAACTCACTTCCGTCAGCTCACTTGTTCAAGGCCACAAAACCCATGGAAATGGGGGGCGAGCGCCTTTGCAATGGCGGGCCTGACATCCGGAACGTCACCCACCTCCATGGGGCGATTGTTTCTCAGCCACTTCTTCTCTTACCGCAAAATGAAAACGTTCCGGCGCAAACAGATAACGACGGTTGGCCCGATGCTTGGAACACACCCGGCCAAGAACAAATCGCCAATTACCCCAATGAGCAAAGCGCGCGAACCCTTTGGTACCATGACCATGCCGCGGGAACAACAGGCCGCAATGTGGCCGCCGGTCTGGTAGGCCTTTATATCATCCACGATGATTACGAACGCAGTCTCAACCTGCCGCAAGGACCCTATGATGTACCCCTGGCATTGCAAGCGCTGGGCGTGGGAAATTCGTCGCTCTACTACACCGAGGATCTTTCGCAAGAATTTTATGGCAACACGGTCGCGGTCAACGGCAAACTCTGGCCCTATATGAACGTGGAGCCGCGCAAGTACCGCTTTCGCTTGGTTGATGTCTCCAATGCCAGGTCCTACGGCTTAAAACTGGTGGGCACTGATCAGAAAACTCCAGGTCCGGCTTTCTATCAAATCGGCAGCGACGCCGGCTTTTTGGAAAACACGGCGATCTTGAACGATCCGGCGAACCCCCAATCGCCAGAGCTCACCATCGCACCTGGCGAACGAGCCGATTTGATCATCGACTTTGCAAAATACGCGGGCCAGACCTTTCTTCTTCGCAATGACAATCGCGACGGCAAGGACGGCGAGATCGCCGTCCCCTGGATCATGCAATTCCGCGTCGGCCAGACGGTATCGCAACCTGATCTGAGTTCACTCCCCATGAAGATGAAGGAAATCCCGCGGCTCAAGGAAAGCGAAGCGGCACAAACGCGCCAGATCGTGCTCGAGCAAAAGACAATGGACAACGGTCAACTGATGCTTCTCCTCAACGGAAAATACTGGAAGGACGAGATCAGCGAGTTCCCTGTTTTGGGCACAACTGAAGTTTGGAATCTGGTCAACACGACCCAGGACATGCATCCCTTTCACGTTCACCTGGTGCAGTTCCAAGTTCTTGACCGCACGCCTTTTGATGTGGAGCGATTTCAAAAGACGGGGGAGGTCGATCCCCTCTGCCCCAAGGGGGAGGCCCCTTGCACACAGCCGGCGCCCCCCAACGAAATGGGCTGGAAGGACGTCGTGCAAGTGGACCCTGGAACCGTCACCCGAATCATTATGAAATTCAGTCCTTACCCTGGCTACTATGTGTACCACTGCCATATCCTCGAACATGAAGACATGGATATGATGAGGCCTTTTCGAGTGATTGAGAAATAGAGATTGATGTGAAAATTTTTCAGCAACACGAACGATCACTGCCTCAAAAATCGTCGCATTTGGTATTTTTCCAGGATGCTGACAGCCGTTTCTTTCGCTGTGATATCTCTGTTTCCCTTGTCGGTGCCTGCCAAATCCTGCCATGAAATTCACTCGGCGGCACCAAAAGGGCGGCTGATGAAATTTGAAATAAACCTGCCAATTGAAGAATGGTCATCAGAGCGACTCAAGCCTATCGAAAAAATGCTCGAGGTCAGAATCCGAGTGCCCCGGCGTCATCTTTCCGAAAAGACCGCAACCGTTGTTGTTCAAAGACCCACGGAACGGGCGGCTGGTGGATCGAGGAAGGGCGAGAAAAGACTCTCGAGCTTGAGAAGTCGAAAAAGGAGAGTGGACCCCCGATTTATCGGTTGGAGAAATTCCGGTTTTAGGATTGGATTTGTATCGCCGGAGTTTCTTCGCAAAGCCAAGGATTTCGCAAAACAAGATGGCAAGGTGATTGAAAAGTTTTACGCCAAACATCTCGTGTTTGCCGTAGGAATCCTCGACGGTTTCCCGGCCAGCCTCGAGGATCCCAAACTCATTGTCATCCAAGGCTCCCCACCTCTCATGGCAATGAGCGTTCATCAATTGAGTGAGATTCGGAAAATGCCTGAATCAAGCGAACCACAGCAAGAGGCCGAAGATGATCTTTTACATCAGGATCACATTTCTTTCCTGACGGACTGCCCTTATGGCAGATATCCCTCCTTCGCTTGGTCAAGAGATGGTTACATGAATTTTCTTGCAAAACAGGAATCATGGGCTGTCGTGACCAAGTACCAAAGACCCTATTTCGTCGTTATTTCGGAGGCATTTTTTCGATCCCGGTCAACAGACCAAATTCTTGATGACTTGGGGTTTTCAGCCAACCTGACATTTCGGGCCCGGCTGGAGGCGCAGCTCGACGAATACCGGCAACAATACGAAAGTATCGAACAAATTTTTCCAGTAGACCGCAATTTTGCGAGAACGCTGGCGCGTCTTGAGGCGGAAGGAAAAATCGGTATATTTGGCGATCCCGCGCGGGAATCCGTCGGAGGTCATAAATCGGCCCGAGTCGTCCTCATACCTGTCAATCTTCCCACAACCCCTCTCGACAGCGACGATCAAGTCAACCACGACGTCGGACTCACGGAGAAAGAATAATCCCCGTACTGAGAGAGAATTTTAGGCACGTAGGAGGGGTTGAATTGCTGCTGATTCGTTTCAAAAGTATTCACGATATTGGTCAACAGCGCATTGTGGGGAACACTCGCTGATTTTGATCCGCCTGCAAAAATCAATTGTCCGCCTTTGAAGTAACCGCCACAGCCGCCGGCGATAATGAAAGGCTGGTCGCTACGGGGATCGCCATTGCCATGGTAATCTGAATGGCTGGTTTGAACCGGGCCTTCACTCCCGATCAGGACAACGGTGTTATCGTACAGAGTCTGGCCGGTACTGTAAGGATCAGGCACCGCTTTGAGAGCCGACAGAAGAGCAGCGGCCTGGTTCATGAAGTAAGCCTTAAACTGCGCCAGCTTGATATCACTGGCATTCGTTGCTGAACCGTCCGTCGTGTGAGTCATCGCGTGCCAGTTGGTGGTTTGATCAAAATCGGTAAGTCCCGGCATGAGTTGCAACAAGATTTGCGACGGGTCAGCATAATCCGACATTTTGAAACTCGCGAAACGAGTGATATCGCAAGCGAAGGCTTGGGTAATGATATTGATGAAACTGGTCACATCGAGCGGCGCATTGGATACGACATAATTGCCGGCGTCAGGGCCCGCATCGTTTGTTACGGCAGACGATGATGGGGGACTGCAGCCGGCAAGGTTCGCGGAAGAACCAGCAATTTGTCCCGCCAAACCGCGGATCGCCGCGAGGTGGCTCTCTAAAGCACTGGCGCTCGGCGAGGTCGACGGCAACTGACCGACCAGGCCATTTAAGTATTTTTGCGCGAATGCCAGCGCTTGCTGGCGCCTCGCCGTCTGACTCATCGATGCCGGAGTGGCTGGTGTATTGGTTGGCGGTCTGAAATTCGCGAACAAAGCGTTATACAAATTCATTGGATTGTCGATTTGCGCCAATGGCGCTCCATTGTTGAACACGATCGAGTGGTCAAAAGTATGAGTGGCGGAAAGATAAGTAAAGAGACCGGCGCAGATGGGGCTCAGCGAACCTGCCTGGGCCATTCGATTAAACAAATATTGGTCAATCGAAGTTCCCGAGATCTTCGGATTCGTGCCACCGGCTGTCTCAAGGGCCGACCCCGTGAAAGCGGTGCCACCGGAGAGATGGGAACTCGAAGCCGCGCCATACTTGAGCCCCCGAAAGATAATCAAGTCCTTTTGGAAGGGAGCCAGCGGCGCCAGCGAAGAATTCGCATAACCCAGGAAAAAATTCGATCCCGCTGGGGCCGGCCCGCTGTCGGTGGGGCTGATCTGCGGATGGTAATAGGCCTCCCCAAAATGAAACGGTGAATGGAGAAGGATGAGCCGCAAAGGGGCTTTGGCAGCCGCCGAAGCGCGACAAGGGACGAGCAGCGGGGCAAGCAAAGGAGGGAGCAATGGAGCGAGCGAAGGGACGACCGAAAGCGAAGCGGTCTTCTTTAAGAAGTCTCTTCGTGTCGTGCGAGGATGGCCCATGTTACCGAGACCTCCACGCAAAGCTTTGGGACTGGAGGTAATTTTGAAATTGCTCCTGAATTGTCGCGGTCGAAACGCCATCGCGGGAGGACTGGCTTGCAAAACGCACGGAGCATTCGTCCTGGCCTACGTTGTTTCGTCCTGAAGCGTAGGAAACAACCTGGAAATTGAAGCAAGACAGGGTCCTCCGATCAGCGGCAAGGGCCGACGCCAAAGCCAGATACCCCGAGAACGACGCCTGGTTGAAGGACTCGGAACTCAAAATAAGGCCACTGTCTTCGTCAATTGAAGCGGGCTCGATGAGTTCACCCGAGGAATCCACCGTTCCCCCGTTTTGGGTCGTCTGATATCGTGCGAACGGATCAAAATTCTCAAGCCCGAAACCAATGGGCATAAAAAACTGATGGCAGTTGTAACAGGTCCCTACGATATCCTTGGTGAGCGCCTGGCGGGTCGTCGTGCCGGCGGGTGGGTTGGTAAAAGGGGGCGGGGTAAACCCCGGCAATCCAAGACTGGCCGCCGACGGCAAGGCTTCACAAAGAAGTTGCTGCCGGATGATTCGCCCACGGTGAAGAAGGGGAACTCCCGCCTCCACGTTGGAGGCCGAAACCAAAAACGCTCCTTGACTGAGAACCCCTCCGCGATCGGTGTCTGAACCCAAAGAAACGCGCGAAAAATTCGCGCCAAGATTCGACGCCGGCAAACCATAGTAAGCGGCCAGGTCCGCGTTCAAAAAAGTATAATTGGCGGTGAGAAGTTCATGAATTGTCCCCGTACCGTTGAACACGACCTCTTGGACGAAGTCCTTCGTTTCCGTGAACATCGCCGCCGCCAGGGCGGGGGTCAAAGGACCATTGGCGTTCCCCAGCTGGGAAACCTGATCAGCTCCCAGCCACTCAAGGACGAACTCCGCCACTTTCTCTTTTCCCGCCGGGGTCGCGATCAAACGCTGATACTGGCTGGTCACGGCTTGGGCTGTGTTCAGGCTGCCGGAGCTTGCTGCCGCCAGCAGCGTCGCATCGGGTGGACTGCCCGTGGCCAAATAAGAAATGGCCGAGGCCACCTCATAGGGCGTCAGTTGAACGGGATCGGAACTGGTGTCAGAGTTCAGCCCCAACTCCGTCCGATAAAAAAACTGCGGACTCTGCAAGGCCGTCACGATCACGTTTTCAATGCCGGAAACTGTCGCGTTTGTATTTGGAAAGGGATTATTAAAGCCGGTCAAGTAAGCTTGGTAAAGGTCACTGACCTCGTCAGTCGTCAGCGGGCGGCGAAAAAAGGCGGCGCCTCGAGCGGCAATGTAGTTGATGGCGCAAGGATCTTGGCTGGTGGGGCTGGGACTTGCGGAAAGAGTGCATTGCAGATCCGTGGCGAGATAATTCATCTCACCGGCGACACTTTGCGAGGCGATTGTCTCGGCCGCGGTCATCAACAAGTTGACGAGGTTGCTTTCGACGATTTCGGCCTGGGCATTGCTGGTGAAGCCATTCGCTCGATCTTCCGCTGGAAATAACTTTTGGGCCTGGTTCGACGAGTTGCCGAGAGCCGCATTGACGGTGTTGTCATACTCCGCCCGCGAAAGTGGCCAGACTTTCCGGGTTGGGAGCACGTTTGAACAGGGCTTATCCGAGTCTACATCATTTCCTTGCGCGGTCGGTGGCACGCTGGAAGTCGCAAAATCATGCGAGTCCGAATCGAACGCGCGATCGCAGTCGCAAAAAACGCCACAAAATAGGACGAAGCTGCTGATCCCAATGATCATTGTTTGGACTCGGTTTGCACCCATTGTAAAAGATCCGCTGCAAATCATGAGCCCTAGGGTAAGGCCGCGGATTTCGTCTTTGAACAAAAACGTTCAAGTATTGAGACGACGATATTTCACGATGCGAATAAATGTTTGGCGGCCATTGGCAAAACCCCTGTGACGACGAAGGCTTGCAGCCGTAATATGTTCTATGATTTGCACTGAATCCTAAAACGAACTCCCCGGCTTTTTGAGAAATTCAATCTCCTCTGGGGTAGAGGTTCGTCCTAAAATCTCATTGCGATGCGGATAGCGTCCGAATTGATCAATAATGGCCTTGTGCCGCTTCTCATATTCCAAGTTCCCCTCAAGCCCGGGTTGAGAGAAAAGTTGCAGCGCCTTTTCATGAACCTGTTTGGACTCGCTGTGCATGTAGGGCAAGTAAAGGAAAGCCTTATGCGTGGGAGGAAGCTCGCGATCCGCGCCGGTGCCCACGGCCTCCTCGGCGAGCGCGAGAGCCAGTAAATCCTGCGCAAAGGCTCGCGGGGAATCGCGATAGATATTGCGTGAAAACTGATCAAGTAGAATGATTTCCGCGAGGCGCCCGAGGGGAGTTACTCGCCAGCCCGCAAGCTCCCCTTTCGCCGCTGCGGCAAGCAACGGCGAGAAGCGCTCGCGCATTTCGGCGTCCAGCTGGTGATTCTTGTTAAACCACTGGTCGGGTCTTAGTTCCTCAAACCAAAATTGCAGGACTGAGTCCGGCGCCGCCAAAGAGCCCCTCACAATAGATCGAGCAGAAGGAAATCGTGCTGCTCAACAAATTCCGGCGAGACAAAAGAAGCATCGCTTTTTTTCATGCAGGGGGAATAGCTTGATTGGGGCGATCGTGCTTCGAGATCCGAAGCGGAAAAGAGATGAACCGACCGCTTGAGCCTCACAACAAGCATTTTGATGACGAAGCCACTGCCGTTGCCGGACCCTCTCGCCAACGGCTCCTGCAAACAACTTCCCGGACCGCCCGAATCCAAGGACCAGGCTGAAAAAGGAACCCCCGTGAAAAATAAGACCAATGCTAAAATTGCGGGATTTTTTGTCATCGCATTTCTCGTCCTCACATTTCTTGTCCTCAATTTTCTCGCCTTCAAAATATTCCCTCCTGTAAGGGCGGGTAACTCGACTTCGGCGGTCAAAAAGCCAACGATAGTTTGGCGTCGTAGCGGCTATCGCCCAAAGCATTGGAGTACTCAAGGCCGATGTGAAAAATAGCAAGCTTCAGTATGGCTCCCGCGAAATACTCAAATCCATTGACAGTAGACCTGCCCGACTGACTGCCTCCAAATGAAGTGTCGAAGATCGTGCCTGTGGTTCCGTCCACTGTCATATTTCCACTGGCCTGCAACGTTCCGACTCCGATGTAGGGTTCAAAAATCAGCAGATTCACACTGGCCAGGACTTCCCCGCCGAAGATATTTGAATTCATAGAGACATTGCCGGTCACGGGGATATTGCCCGTGGAGGCATTATTTATGGTTTGTGAAAAGGACCAATTGCCGCTTGAATAGTGGGCCTTCAGCGCCAGGTCAAAGGGCAAAGGAATGCTGTCAGTCAGAGTCCATTTGAAAGATCCGCCAAATTGGTGAAAACTGCCGCCACCCAGGTTGGTCTTTGGCAGTAGCATGATCTCGGCGGTGAGTCCCAGAGGCAAGGACAGCGCTCCGAGGAGAGCCACGTGCGGCAACTCGCTGACACTGTCGCCCACACGTTGGGCCACACTATCAAGATTGGGCGTGCGGGTCAGTCCCACCACCGCGCCCACTTCGAATCCAAAAAGATGTCCGAGGGAGGAGGCAGGCGAGACCGAGCTGAATTTCATGTTGGTACCGAAGTCCCGCATGATGCCATCCAGATCGGACTGACTTAAGTTGTTCCACGTGGGTGTTTGCGCCAACACCAGAGACGGGCAGATCATACAATTCAAAAAGAGGAGAATTCTCACTATGAATAAAACTGTTGAATTCATTTCTTGACTTCACTTGATCGTGGCCCCGAGGTCAAGCAACCTTTTGGGTAGCCCCGGGGATGGTCACTCGCCAGCATTTTAAGGAGCGGCACAGGCCCTGGCCGATAGATCAATTCCTTCTTCGACACTGACCAACCGGCTCGCCGCCCTCATCTGCAAGTTGAGCATTTGTGAACCCGCCTCCTGAGGTCCAATGACCAACTTTGCAAACGGGCGGCAGCGATGGGCAAAAAGAATTCTTTTGGCAAGACTCCCCTGACTCACGTCCACTTTTGGTCGAAGGCCTCTGTTGATCATTTTCTCTTGCAAGCACCACTTAACGGTGATGAACTAGATCACAACGAATTTGCGTGGGAAACGATGGGTTAATTACCCCGGAATTGTTGCTCATCGGGTATTCCTTAAACCTGCCCCCAGAATATTCTACGATCTGATTTTGGCCCTCAAAATAAAAAAACGCCGCTTCGTTGGTTGCAAGTCCGGCGCTTTCCATACGGTAAACATCCGATTTTGCCAAGACGGAGTCAGGATAAATATATACAAGGAGCCTTTGTTCGCGGGACAGCGGTTCACCCACTCCAAATACCCGTCCCAAGAGCGCTGTCGTTTTCATTCGATCGTGGATTTTTGCGGGCTCAGGAATTTCGCGACTTGAAGAAAATCCAAATAAGCCTTTGACCCAATTTTCCCAATTCACATAGAAGCTCAGTTTCTTTGCTCCCCTTTTTATTTCCCATCGAAACCTTTTTTTGGGGGTGCGAAAAAATCCTTTAAGGGAGAAATTGCCGACGATAGAGTCATTACGGTCAATGAGGACTCCGTCATATCCGGGGATGTCCTGTCTTGAAAAGCGGGACAGCAATACCAATCTCAATCCTTCCTGCGCAAGAATCGGCGCAATCTTGAGGCACTCTTGCACTTCGCGCTCTCGAGGCGTGCCAACAACAATGACGTCCTCGATTTTTTGATACCCCTCCCGTCTTGCCAATTCGTTCAAAGCTTCTTTGGGGGTGGACCAAAGCATCGCTTCTTCTTTCATGAGATCCACCATATCGTCCAAGTTAACCAGTCTGGCTGCACCGCCGTTGCAGAACAAAAAGACCAAGAACACGGCGACACCGGCTCGCCTTGTGAAAGGCAATTTCATTTCCCCCTCCTGAATTTTTTCGCACTTATTCAGTACATCCTCTTAAGGCGTTGCTCCCGCGGCTCAGCGGAGGCCTCCAAAAAAGGATCGAGAAAAAGCATACTAGAAACGGCACAAAAAACATGCTGAAATCATATTGGAGCAGGCAAGCGAGCCAAGTCTATGGGATGAAGGAATCGTTTAATTACCAGTTTTTAAAAGCGTCGATTATCTTGATCCCGCTCCAGGAGAGGTGAATGTTTGGAGAACGCTGCCCAGCGCCGGCGGCGTCAGACTTCTCTTCAAAAAACCAAGGGGCCCAATCCTCAACTTCCTTGGGATAACGATGGAAATCCCGTCCGGCGAAGCACCTCAGTGAACTTTCGAGCAGGAGGTGGCGCGTGACGAAATCACTTCTGTAACCCATCCGCGATCCAACGCCGGATAATATCCACAGAAGATGCTGAAAGTGATGAAAGCCCCTTCGGCATGGGGTCCGGCGCGTTCGGCTGCACGGCTGTAAGAATCGCCGAGGCTTGCGCGGAAGCTTGCGCGAAGTTGCTGAGATCCAAGCCTCCACTGGCCGTGCTTGATGAATGGCAACCCATACAATTGGCGGCGAAAACATTCTTCGAACTGTCTGTCCCGATCAAATCACTGAAGGTGATGGGGCTGGCGGACGGATCAGGCGTTGGCGTGGGCGTGGCGCTCAATGCACCCGTTCCGCCATAAAGCTGGGCCAAAGCCAGCGACAGGGCAGCCAAGTCCGCATCCGCCAGTTCTTGCGTTTGCAAACCCACTTCTGACAAGGCAAAGTTTCCGTCCGAGCCGGAAGCTCCTTCCAGATTGTGCAAAATCAGACGTCGCGTCGACAATCCAATGTTCGGCGGATTGCCAACATTCTGCGAAGCCGTCGTCGCCAAGGCGCCGTTGACGGCGACTTGCATCTGATTGGGAATTTGACTGAAGCGAACAACCAAGCCGAGGGGGCCTTTGATTTGGTCCGCCGCGGGAGTAATGGAAATGGATTGGTAATTCTTGCTGTCATACCAGATGATCGGCTGAATATTAAATCCTGCCGCTGTTTTCACAAGATCGATGGCCAAATAGCCCACCTGATCACCGTTGGCGGGCGCGAAATCAAGAATCCGCACCGTGGAATTATCAGCGCTCGGAAGCTCCACCGACTTGATTAAGAAAGCGAAGGTGTAGCTGTCACCGGTGGTGATCGAAAGATCCGCCACCGCGGTGCTGAGTGATGAATTTTTGCCGAGCGTGACCTGATTGGGAAGAACCGTGTCGAAAGTGGCGGATTCGGAAAAATTGAGGGACGCGGCACCGACATTGTTAGGGGGATAAAGCGCGATTCCTTTTCCGGTGGCGTCCATCCATCGGGTCACCTGCGAGAACTCATTGAGCTCGGGAGGCTGCAACCGCATGGACCAGCTCAAACCGCTTGGCGCCTGGTAAAAATTCTGCACGCGCATCATCGCATCATCCAAACTCGAACCGGGTGTAAGATTAAATCCACCGCAGCCAGTGCCCAGCACCATGAAACTCAAGGCAAGTGAAAGCCTCGTCTTTCGACCTTCCAGCTTTGGTCTTTTCATCCGTAATTCCATCTCTTGTCTCCTTACAACTGCTGCCACTCCGGAGTTTCACAGAGGGTCAAAGCAAGAATCCGCCAGCGGTCCATCACATGTTCCGAGTTCTGCGCCATCACCGTATCCAACTGCCCCAACGAATCAACCAGACTGACCAGCGTATCGCCCGGCAAATCCGGATAAAAAAGCCCGACCAGTTCAGCAATGGCGCTTCCTTGAGGGGCCAGCTCCGTCGGTGAAACTTTGACCTGCAGCGCCTGTACGAGAGCGTCGTCACTGACGAGAGACCGGCACAATTGAATGCGCGCCGCCTCCCGGCCCGAGGAATCCGTCGCCCCCAACGCCAGTGAGGAGTTGACCAGACTCCCATTGCAATCCGAGGAATCCCCAGTCTCATAGGGATTGCAGGCCCTGCCAAAAAACTGTTGAACCGGACGAATTTCGGCGTCGACGTGACTTTGAACCGAAGTCGCTATTGCAGCTGCTGTTGAAGCTTGGGCGGAAGAGAAAGCTTCTTGCGCCGCGGACGCCACTTGGAACCGGTCGATGATCAGAGGCTGGCTGGTCGTCACTTTCGTCTGGACCTTGAAGCCATCTGCAGGCGGGTGATTCGAAGGAAGGTCGGTCGCGGTTTCCTGCCAATGGAAACCGTCGCAACCCGCCAGACACAGACAGGCCGTTGCAAATACGATTTTCCACATCCGCGCGATTCGTGCGTTTCCCATCGTCATGTGATCTTCGCCTCCGCCAAACTTTGGATTTGGCCGTTGCGAAGCTGAATCAACGGTTGGCCCGTCGTCGCATAGGGATTTCTCGCCAGATGAAAGAGCTCCGCGATCGATGACCCGACATGGGCCGGCGAAAGAATAAGGTCGTTACCGCTGACCTTGGTCGCGGCCTTGAATCCGTACGTTCCTGGAATCGGCGCCGAGGCGGAACCCGCTTGAATGTTCCCTATCATCAGAGGACCCGAGGTGTTGAAGCCGGTGATGAGACTTGTGACCATGTTATCAAAACCGTGATCAGAGCCCGTTCCATCAGGGCGCGGGGTTCGCCCAAAATCAGAGACAAGATGCAGAACGGTCCGATCAAACACCTGCGCCGCTTTCAATTGATCGACCAGTTCAGCCGTGCCCGCGGCGAGGGCACGAAAGAAGCAATTGTTTAAATAAACCATCGGAAAAGCGCCGGTGGAATGCTGGTCAAAAACCAACGGCATGGAAGTCGTTTGCACTGTTGGAAAGCTGATCACGCGAGTCCCATCAAAAATCCGCAGATAGTTCACCTGAAGATTGCCCGGCTGTTCAAAACCAAGTTCAATGGAGGACGCGAGATTGCGCGTGAGAATAAATTCGCAAAGCGCGAAGTCCTGGGCCATTTCGGTCAGGTCCACGTTATTGACCAAATCGCGCAGATCAAAGCCCGTGATGGGATGGACGGCGTTCGAGTTGGCCAACATCAGCGAATACTGACTGTGGCTCGACACCCCGTCATCAACGGCAGGGATAGGCTCGTCAGAAATCCCGGCGGCGCTTCGGTCCTTGAACGTCTGATAGACAATTTTCGAATACTTGCCGAACAATCCGGCCCATGCGGCGTCCAGGTCTTCAATTCCTTGGCTGAAGGCCTTCAACGTGCTGGCGAAGTTCTGGCGGACATTGGAGCTGTTGGCATTTTGCAAAATCGCCTGGGAAGCCTCCATATACCCTTTGTAACGATCACGCAGACTTCCAACTTTGGCGTAGGCCGGCCGGGGAGTGAATGAGTACATGAGACGATTCAACAGATTGGTTCCCGCGTCGCCGCCAGGGATGGCCATCAAACCTGATCCCTTGGGTGACGTAAAGCTGGTATTATTTTGCAGCGATGAAGGATACTGGACGGCCTTTAGAGTCGTTCGCGACAAGTCCGCCACCAAGCCGGAGATGCTGCCAGCCCCGGGAACGGGGTTGAGCTGATGGATGTGGTTTGCCGGGTGGCCGTCGACGCCGGTTCCATAA
>PSRN01000316.1 GCA_003176075.1 Bdellovibrio sp. | reverse complement strand
CTTGTGTTAACAAGGAAGTTGGGCGAAAGCATAGCGATCGACGACCACATCAAGATTCGCGTTGTGCAAATTAAAGGAAAACAAGTCCGCTTAGGAATCGAAGCGCCTAAGGAAACAAAAATCCATCGTGAAGAAGTTTACCTGGCCATCCAGGATTCCAACAAAGAGTCGGCCAACACGTCGTCGGAAAAAACCCGATCCGTGTCGAAACTCCTCAAGCCCTAGGGCACTAGCCCGCTAATAATTTTGACGGGTCCAAAGTGGTCCATGCCAGATGGACCACTAAGGGGTCGCCAAATAATAAATTGTCATTTTTTTGCGAAGTGGATTTTCAGTTTTGCCAAGGCGACACCGACGAACGGCTTGCCAGAGGCGCAAACCGGAGGAGGTGCAACGCCGGCAAAACTGAAAAGACCAAGCAAAAAATGACAAGTTATTTTTTGGTGACCCCTAAGGGTTTGTAAAAGAATAACTTTCTTTTGCAATCCCTAACTTCGTCCGAAGTCTGGGAAGTCAAAAAAGATGCGCATTTCCACCTTTTTTTGTCTTGCTGTGTCTCATCTTTTGAGGTCAGATTCAAGGTGTGGAGGGGTGCCACGTGGTCGTTCAAACAAGTCGATTTGGGTCTATTCAGGTGCAAGAAGAAGAAACAATCATATTTCCAGAAGGGATCCTGGGATTTCAAGACTTCCGAAAATTTATTTTGGTGGATGATCCAACCGATGAAATTTTCGCGTGGCTTCAGAGCGCGGAAGAGCCTGGAATTGCTTTTCCGATTCTTGAGCCCGAGCTCTTCGTCGAGAATTACAAAGTGAATCTGGCGCGAACGGACTTCGAGGCGTTGCAGATGTCCAACATGGACCGCGCTCGTTTGTACTGTATCGTGACGATTCCGGACGATCCAACGCAAATGACAGCCAACATGAAGGCTCCGGTGGTGATCAACGTTTCCCACCGGCTCGGGCGTCAGTGCGTACTCCAGGACAACAGTCTGGCCATCAGGGAGCCCATCTTTTCCAAGCTCCAGCAGCGCGTGGTCGCCCACCCAAAGACTCCCATGCGAAAGCCGATAAGAAATCCAGCGGAAGAAAAGGCGGGAGGTCAAGCCGAAGGGCAAGGGAAAGCACAAGGGCAAGGGCAAGCGGAAGGGACTTTCGAAAGTCCTGCCAGCAAGCCGGCCGGGCCGATGCCTCCGCCTTCCCCCATGAACGACCCCGAAACCTTGGCGTAGAATTCATGCTGTGGCCGCGGCTGATTGAATGCGGTTAGCCAAATCTAAAACACGCCTTAGTTTACCAGGATTTCTTTGCTAGAAATGAAGGCTTTTAAAGGAGCCTCTCAATGAGCACTTCGAATCCCATTGTCCCTGGGGCCGACTGGAATGTGATTAAGACCTTTGAAGACTTGAAGTTTGAAAGGTCACCCGACGGCATCGCTAAGATCACCATCAACCGTCCGCACGTCCGCAATGCCTTTCGTCCGCAAACGGTTTTTGAAATGCAAGAGGCTCTTCGCCACTGCCGGGAAGACCAGTCCATCGGCGTCGTGATTCTGACCGGCGAAGGCCACGAGGCCTTTTGTTCCGGCGGGGATCAAAAAGTCCGCGGCAGCGCCGGCTACATTGGCGACGACGGGGTGCCACGACTCAATATTTTAGACGTGCAAAAGCAAATTCGACAACTTTCCAAGCCGGTGGTGGCGATGGTCGCCGGATACGCCATCGGTGGGGGTCACGTGCTTCATGTCGTTTGCGACCTGACGCTGGCGGCGGACAACGCCCGCTTCGGGCAAACCGGGCCGCGCGTCGGTTCCTTTGACGGAGGCTTGGGGAGCAGTTACCTGGCACGCATCGTGGGGCAAAAGAAGGCGCGCGAGATTTGGTTTCTCTGCCGCCAGTACGACGCCCCGGCGGCCCTGGCGATGGGACTCGTCAATGCGGTGGTTCCACTGAAGGATCTCGAAGTTGAAACGGTGAAATGGTGCCGGGATATGTTGCTCCACTCACCGATGGCGCTTCGCTGTCTGAAGTCTTGCTTGAACGCCGACTGCGACGGGCAAATGGGATTGTTGGACCTCGCCGGGAACGCAACGCTACTTTATTACATGAGCGAGGAAGCGCGTGAGGGCCGAAACGCTTACATCGAAAAGCGATCGCCTGATTTTAGCTCTTTCCCGCGCCTGCCCTGAGATGGTTTAGCAAGTGAGAGAGGTTTCAGTCCCCCTATCGATTTCACACCCGCTGAAGGTCACGACGCTCAGAGCGCGTCTAAGGGCCCTAAGAATCTGGTGGCAAGCCCTTCGTCCTAAAACGCTCACGGCGGCCGTCGTACCCATCATCGGCGCCACCGGTCTATCGATTTATGAACAGGCTTCTTTGCAAAATATTTCTTATGAAAATGTTTCGCTTCGCTGGGCCGTGCCCGCTCTGGCCCTCGTGGCTTCTTTGTTCATACAAATCGCCACCAACCTGATCAATGATGTCGAAGACTTTAAAAAGGGAGCCGACACCAAAGAAAGGATCGGCCCCCTGCGCGTCACCCAGGCGGGCTTGGTTTCAAGTCAGGCTGTCCAGCGCGCGGCGGTGGCCTTTTTCTTGGGCGCGGTTCTGGCCGGCCTTCCGCTTGTCTGGATCGGCGGATGGCCCATTCTTTTGATTGGCATCGCCTCACTGCTGGCGGGTTATTCGTACACCGCCGGACCCTTCCCGTTGGCTTATCAAGGTCTGGGCGATCTCTTTGTCGTTCTCTTTTTCGGCCTCGTCGCGGTCATGGGTTTGAATTGGCTGATGACAGGCGTCTGGTCATTCGCCTCAGTCATTCTCGGATCGCAGATCGGGCTACACTGTGCCGTTTTGATCGCCATCAACAACTTGCGTGACTATGAAGGCGATCGAAGGGCCGGCAAGAAGACCGTGGCGGTTCGTTTCGGCAAGCCCTTTGGCAGATGCGAAATCTTGTTTCTCTTATTGGTTCCCTTTTCGCTGAACCTCTACTGGCTGGAGCGGGGCGCGGGATGGGCGGCCGCGCTGGGGCTGATCACATTGCCATGGGCCGCTGGACTTGGCTGGAAGATCTTTACGCTCGAGCCCGGCCCGGCGTACAATCAACTTTTGGCGAGGGCGGCCGTCCTTCATTTTGCATTCGGCGTTCTGACGACGGTCGGGTTGGTGCTATGTCGGTGATGAAGATCTGGTATTCTCTTTACACGCTGAAACCTCAAGCCGGCAAATCCCCGCCCCGCCGGTCCCAAGTCGGTGCCCTCGGCACCTCCGCAGACCAAGTCAAGGAAGACAACCGCAACCGGGAAGGGGCCTTGCTTCGCATCTTGTGGGCGGACGGGTGTTTGGGTTATTCGGATTGTTTTCCCTGGCCTGAATACGGCGATCGGGGTGTGACCGAAGAGCTTCACCAATTGGCCAAAGGCAGACTCTCCCCTCTGCTTGAGCAGAGCTTCTGGCTGGCGCGCCGGGACGGGGTCGCGAGAAAAGAAAAACGACATCTCTTGCGAAAATTGCCGAGGGTTAAAAACTCGTTATTGATTCTGGACGTCGCGTCTTTCAATGAGGATCTTTTGGGGGATGCCAAACGGGTCGGCTTTACGAGCGCCAAGGTGAAAGTCGGAAACGATCCGGATAAGGAATTTGCGCTGATTGATCGTTTGATTCGAATGCTGGGTTTTACTGTTCGGCTCGATTTCAACTCGAAGGGAACTTTCGACGGCGTGCAAAAATTTCTGGAGCGCTTCCAACCGGCGATCAAACCTTTTATTGAGTACATCGAGGACCCCTTTCCCTTCGATCCCGTGGATTGGCGCGAGATCAATCGCCTGGTGCCGCTGGCCCTCGATTGGGAATGGCGGAGCGTGAATTGGGAAAGATTCGTGGTCGAGGCGCCCTTTAAAGTGATCATCATCAAGCCGGCACGCCAGGACGTTCCTTCCGCCATCGAGTTGATGAACCGCCACGGCCTGCGCATGGTCATCACCAGCAGCCTCGATCACCCGGTCGGCATCATGCATGCGGCGGCGGTCGCCGGCGAAGCCAAAAAAACTTTTCCGAACAAACTTTTGGATTGTGGCTGCTTTACCCATCTCGCGTATCAGGCCAATGAGTTTGCCAAACTTCTGCCACGCCAGGGGCCCTATATTTCAGAAACTCCAGGGTATGGCGTGGGCTTTGACGAAGCCTTGGGGAAGTGCCAGTGGGTTGAACTGGCCGTGCCCAAATCCTAAGTGGTTCATCCGGCAAATTCCTGAGCCACTAAGGCCCAAAGGAGGGACAATGCAGACTGCGAAAGAAAAGCTCGGTCTTTGGCGAAACGAAGAGAGTCACGTTTTTCTCAACCCGCGACTTCCAGACGAAGAGAAAGCCAGGGACCTGAACTTGTTTGAGAAGTCCTCCCGATGGCGCGCGCACATTTGGCTTCGTAGTTCAGGAACCCGCTCACGCAAACTCATCGGCCTGTCCAAGGGCGCGTTCATGGCTTCCGCCGCCGCTGTGAATGATCACCTGCAAGTCCGCTCCGCCGATCGGTGGGGTGTTTGCCTGCCCGACTTCCATGTGGGTGGCTTGTCCATTTGGGCCCGCGCCTATCTGTCCCGGTCGCAAATCACGGAATATGTGGGTGAGTGGAAAGGTGACCTGGCCTACCGGTGGTTGAATTCCCACCGGGTCACCATCTTGAGCCTTGTGCCGACGCAGCTCTTCGATTTGCTGCGGCTGCATCAACCGGCTCCTTGCCCTTTACGGGCCGTGATTGTCGGTGGTGGAACTCTCGACCCGGAAATGTATTTATCCGCTCGCGAACTGGGGTGGCCCATCCTTCCCAGTTTTGGCATGACCGAACTTTGTTCGCAGATGGCCACGGCTCCCCTGATTTCGCTCGAAGGCGATGCCGCGCCGGAAGAACTGCAAATCCTTCCGCATGTCGAGGCCCGAACAAACGCCGACGGCATTCTCCTGGTCCGCTCGCCCGCTTTGATGACAGGATATTGGGAGTACGCCGACGACAAGCGAGCCCGATTTCACCGGCTCACCCCCGACCAGTGGTATCAAACGGAGGATTTTGTCGAGCTCAACGATCGATGTCTTCGCCCCTTGGGGCGCACCCAGGATCACGTGAAGATTTTAGGGGAGGCGGTTCATATCGCCGACCTCGAACGGCGCTTGACCAGGTGGTTTCATTGCCCGCCAGGTCGCTTGGTCGTGGTGGCGATTCCTGATTTGCGCAACGGCAGCCGATTGATGGTGGTGGTGGAGGGCTCCATGGATCGGTTGAGCGCCAACGGGCTGCTGGCCCGCTGGAATAAGGAAGCGTTTCCTCCCGAAAGACTCGATGACATTCGCTTCTGCCATGAACTGCCGCGAAGCGCCCTCGGCAAGATCAAACGTTCGGAGCTTATCGAGATTTTGCGAACGAGCTAGCGGCTCACAATTCGACCCCCAAAAAGCCAACAAATATTTGAAGTTGAATTCGCAAAACAAGATTTTTGCAATTGGAGTGCCGCTTAGGAACGAGACTGGGCCAGGGGTTGACGTATCAAACTGAGATACTTTTGTTAAAATCCTGAGTTCGAGAAGTCGGCTGCAGTATAATAAGCGGTATAGGTGGGGGAGCATGAACTTGGGAAGAAAAAAAGAACTGCTCAAGGTCGCCATTTTCCTCGTGGTGTTTTCAACACTCAACATTTTATTCGACAACTGTTCCCGTTTTGTAACTTCATCGCCGGTCCTCGATGCAAGCAGCTCAAATCAAACGGGTGGCGGCGGCTCCACGAATCAGGTCGGTGGAAATACCTGCACCTCATCGACCATTCCGAGACGGGTGTGGTTTTTGCCGCGATCCGGATTTGATCAATCTATCCGAGACGTCCTAGGCGATCAATCGAACCAGGCGACAAGCCTTTTTGCACCAGAAACGCGGACCAATGGCTTTGTTGACAATGAAACCGGCGTTAGTGTCGATGCGAATTTGATCGGGCTCGTGCAACAAGCTGCTGAAACCATCGCGACAAATCAGGCCCAGGCCCAATTGAAGGTTGCGGCCGCGAACTGCGCCGGAATGCAATCCGGAACATCGGCGTTCGATACCTGCGTGACCTCCAAAATTGGCTCGTTCATCTCGACACTTGGAAAACAACTTTTCCGAAGGCCTTTAACGGCGGCGGAAATTACCGACATGACAGGCGTTTACACGGCTGGATTTCAAAATCCTGACAGCGGGGTCGATCCAGCTCTGTCCGGGGTGCAAACATTGCTCTCGGCCTTTATCCAAGATCCCAACTTTTTGTACCGGACGGAGCTTGGCGATCCTAACGATACCACCTCCACCACCCCGACGATGACTCAATACGAGATCGCTTCTGCCATTTCCTATGCGCTCACCGGCTCCACGCCCGATTCGACCTTGATGGCCGCAGCTGACGGAAATCAGCTGGCGACGCCGGCCCAGTTAGCGACGCAGGCTCAGAGACTCATTGCCGGCGCGGGTGGGAATATGCAGTTGGAGTCTTTTGTCATGCAGTGGCTTGGATCCGACCGGATCACTGAATATGGCTCCGCGAATGGGCCCCTCACTCCGGGTATTGCAAGCGAGATGCAAACCGAGACCCAGACCTTTATTGGCGAGAATCTTTTTTCTGGCGGCGGAACTTTGAATAGTCTGCTTTCAAGCAACTTCACTTATGCCAACACGGAGCTTGCAAATTATTACGGACTCACGCCAGGCAGCTCGACAGATACAGGGACCTTCTACAAGATTTCAACGGGGAACCAGCGAAACGGAATTCTAAGTCAAGGAAGCTTTCTTGCGACGTCAAACGGCTCGGGAGTGCCGCTTTTCCACCGGGGCGTCGTCATTCGTCAGAAACTGCTTTGCCAAACCTTACCTTCATTTGCGGCCGTGGGCCTTGGCGGCTTTACGCCACCCGTTCCACCACCGCTTTCACCCGGTGAAACAACCCGGCAGGAGGTCACGCAGTTGGTCCCCCAGGGGACGACGTGCTACCGCTGCCATCAGTTTTTTATGCCCACAGGGTATGGCTTGGAAAACTTCGATGTCTTTGGAAGATATCAAACGACGCAAAACGGCGGCACCGTCGATGCCTCGGGCTTTTTGTCAGAGCCGACAAGTCTCGATCCTTCGACAGGCACAATTTTAGATGTGCAGAATCCCACGGAATCAAGTTTCAACGATTTTAATGGGTTGGTTGGAGTTCTTATGAACGACCCCAACGTGCCCAATTGTTTCGCCAGGCAGATCATGGTTTTCGTCAACGGCCGATCGGATGTGGCGAACAATGACTGTCAAGTGATGTCGCTACAACAAAATTTTCAGGCTTCAGGGGGCAACGTGGTGAGTGGGTTCTTAAACTACGTTCAATCGACTCATTTTGTGCAGAGGTCACGCTAATGAAATTAAGCAAATCAGCCGTATCGCGGAGAACTTTTTTAAAAACTATGGGGAAGGCGATGGCCTATACTCCAGCCGTCAACCTGCTTCGCACTCGAATCACCGAAGCGGCGCCAGCCGTGGCTCCACTAAGGCTTATTTGTATCTATGAGGCATTTCAAGTCAACCAATGCTATTTTTATCCGCAAGGGATTACCTCGAGCGGGTCGGCGTCTGGCGTTGGCGCGGAGGCGGGGGCTGCGTTCACCTTGAATTTTCCCAATTCGGCGTTGGCGCCTTATATCCCCTACCAGTCACAGATGATTATCTTTCGTGGTCTGAATCGGGTGGACGCCCAGTTGAATGCGACAGCCGGGCATATGTCCGCAGCAACAACCTTCACCGGGGCCATGTGCTCCTACGGAGCCGGTGGCTCATCGCTGACGACCTCAGGGACCTCCATTGATAACTACGTTTACAACCGGATGAAACTAGTACTCCATCAAATAAGTTTTTCCCGATGTTGACTTCGAGGTAGATCCAAGCTCGGCTGACCCCTTTATG
>PSRN01000109.1 GCA_003176075.1 Bdellovibrio sp. | reverse complement strand
GAAACAACGGGTCTGATGCCTGGGTGGTCGCCCGCAAGTTCAAGGAAGGCGGAAGCAAAAACGTCACCGTCATTCACCATGTGAAGGTCGAAAAGGCAAACCCCCTCTGGCAGGAAAAACGAAAGCTTGCTTTGGCCGGCGCCGTGCAAGAACTCACAGCCGTGCAAGAACTCACACAAGACATGTTGCATTTCCACCCCGACCTGGTGATCGACGGTCTATTCGGCACGGGTCTTTCGCGCCCCTTGAACGCCGACGATGCGGAACTGATCGGCTTTCTCAACAGCCTTGAGGCCCCTTGCGTGGCCATTGATACTCCGAGCGGTCTGGACTCAAATACAGGCGAACACTGGGGAAACTGCGTGAAGGCGGAGCTGACGGTGACCCTGGGGCTCGCCAAACCGGGAATGCTGATCAACTCGGGTCCCGCGAACTGTGGACGAATTCGCGTGGCTTCCATTGGCTTTCCGGCCGAGCTGTTGAAGGAAGAGGGACGGACCTGCTTTGCCTGCGGCATCGCCACCGCGTCCCGCTGGATTCCTCCCCGTCCAAACGTTTCCAACAAGGGCAGCTTCGGCCGCGTTGTTCTCTTCGCCGGGAGTTCCCGTTATCGCGGAGCCGGAATCCTATGCGCTGAAGCGGCATTGCGCTCGGGCGCCGGTTACGTTCATCTCATTAGCGACGAAAGAATTTACCCCGAGATGCTTAAACTCCCGGAAGTGATTTATCATTCGCTGGAGGATTTCCCCCTCGCTTCGTTTGGACCTGAGACGGCCTTTGTCGTCGGACCTGGATTTGCCGTCGGAAAAAAAATTCTGCCGGTTCTAAAAAGCCTGCGCGCGGCCGCCTATGACCGCGTTCTGTTGGATGCCGAAGCCCTGAACGCAATGGCTGACACCAGAGAATTTGTTGTCCGCTCCAACTGGGTGGTCACCCCCCACCCTGGAGAACTCGCCCGAATTTTACGGATGGAAACGGCGACGCTGACGGGCCATCGTTTGAACGCGGTCGAAGCCGCGCAAGAATTGATGGGTTGCACGGTTCTGCTCAAAGGTTTCCGCACCATTGTGGGCGAACATAACCGCCAAACCATCATTCTCGCCGGCAATTCGGCCTTAGCAAAGGCGGGTTTTGGCGACGTATTGGCTGGAATGATCGGGACGTTTCTCGCCCAGGGACTTCCCGCAAGCCGGGCCGCGATTTTAGGCGCCTGTTTGCATGGAAATTTAGCGAATCATTGGATCAAATCGAAGAGAGATCCGGCGAGCTTCATTCCACAAGACATGTTGCGGGCCCTTCCCCGCGTGCTTCGTAAAGTGCGCGAGAAAAAAGTGTACTCCCAAAAAAAATCTCGCTAAGACCTTAAGCATGAACGATTTTATGAAAACGATCCGGCGGTTGCTTTATCTTCTCTTCTTTCTCTTGTTTCTCGTGCTGTGTGGATATGTTTTCGTCGATTATTACTCGTTTATTTTTTCCCGCAAAGTTCGCGGCATCATTGTTTCCGTCGACAGAGTCCAATTGAATGTGTCGCTGATGCAATCGCAGGGAGACTCGGTGAGTCCCCAACTTTTCTCCTTTGCGGTGGCGATTCGCGAGGACGACGGCGAAATCCAAACCGCCTCCACCGAGGATCGACAATGGGCCGCGGCTCAGCGCGGCCTCTGCGCTGAAGCGGTTTACTATCCCTATCCGCCCTGGAAAGTGATGAAGTCAGGGACTTATTTCAATGCCCGGCTGGACCGTTTGTACGAATGCCCTGAAAAAGCCAAAACTCTTCCGCCCCTGCTGCCAGCCGCGCCAGCAGCCCCAACAGTCCCCGCCGCCGCGCCGGCACAGTCAGCGCCGACGATCCCCGCACCCCCGCAGGCTGTCCCGTCAACCGCACCTCAAGTCGCTCCATCAACGGCTCCGCCAGCCAACCCACAGGTTGCTCCGCCGACCTTACCGTCTAATTCACCGCAGGCAGCGCCTCCGGCTTCGCCGCCAGCCCGTCAGTAGAAGTGGGCACTACAGACCTAGCGAGAGCTTCCCTTGGTGCTTGAAAGGGAGGTTCACTTCCCGTGAATCGAGACGACCTTCAATTTCGTAATTGAGATTTCTTTTGTCCGCCTGATTGGCCACGGAATTAAGCAAAGCCAGCCAGTTCACTTGGACCGGAAGATTGACGAGGACACTTTCGTTCGCTTTCAACAAGATCGGTTCCGCTCGTTTTCCATCGGCCACCTTCGTGTTGGCGACATGAATAACATACTCCACCGCGTCCACTTGAAAACTCCGGCTGTTGGGGTTGCGGACTTCCAGGCTGACAACCAAGTCCGTGGCGACGAGGCTGCCATGACGAACTTCCACACCGCGAAATGCAAGCTCCGGCGGTTTGAGGGGCGAAAAATACGAGCAAGATCCAAGGGTCAACGCGAGCGAAAGCCCCCACTTCGGAACGCAAAGGCGAGATTTCTTAGCAACAAAGTAGTTCTTAGCAAGCAAGAAGTTCATTCCGCCAGGTTATACCACTTTCACCTGCTTTTTAGACCCTATTGCGAAGAGATTTGCCGTCGCCTCGAGGCGGGAGGAGGACAGCGTAGCCGATGCGCTACGTCGACGACGAGCAACGAAGGGGCGGCGACAAAGATCAAGCAAGATGGTCTAAAAATCAGGTGAAAGTGGTATTACCCGGGAAGTGCTCCCGACTTCAAGCTGAGACGAATCTGCACCAAGTTGTCGTTGTACTTGGGATCCAATTCATCGGAAGCCCGCACGAGCTTCAGGAGAGTGTTCAAACTGTCTTCAATAACCTCAAGATAGCGAGGCGAAATTCTTCGGATGAACATCTTGTTGAGATGAGGAACAAAGTTCAGGTCTTCCGCGAAGCTTTCGTCCCATTGGTCAAACTGACGGTAGAAAGGCTTTAACTCCGGGAAGTCCTTCTCTCGCGGAAAACGATGCTCGGGCGCGACGGATTGAATGCCTTCCTCGGTTGACCGAAGGATGTGGGCGCCCTCCAAATCATGAATGGTATCCATCAGGCCTTTCTGTGGATAAATTTCCTTTATTTCTTGAAATTGAAGCGGCCGACGGGCGACCGACATAATCAGGAAGCAGTAGTAATGTGATTTCGATTTCGCAAGCACGGCCACCTGCCGCCGGGTCAACTCGCGCCCCAACGCCGGCTGCGGACCCTCCCGCACCGCTTGCTGATCCTTTTTTTCCTTGGGTAAACCGGCCAAGGGCTGCGGAAAAAAATGTTGGAATGTTGGGAACAAAGCCCTGCAGTATGAAATAACGAGGTCTTTTGCCACATCTTCCGCAAGGGTCGTTGAAATTTGTTCAACTATCTTTGGCGACGGCAAGAGCTTTCCGCTCTCGATCTTCATATAGTGGGCATAGTTGCACTCGACCCCTTTCTCGACCAAATCCTGATGAAATCCGCGGGCTTTCTCAAACCCCATCTGTACTCTAACTCGCTTCAGAAGCTCAGAAAATTCCATTTGTCTCTTTTCGGAAGATTTTCGCAAATCATGAGAGTTGTAAACCTGGAATACGCCAGATACAAGTTCTCCTCACATGAGACGTTGATAGAGGGAAAGCACTCACAGCGTCGGTTAAAAAGTAATTAAAGATAGCTTTGAGAATGCCCGACTCAAAGCCTTATTCAAGGGCACAGCTCAGTGACTTGGCCCCCTCCTGGTCACTGAGCTTTTTTTTTGTCGCATATTTCAACCAATAATATTTCAGCCAACATTGGATTTCCAGGATAACTCTAGCCCACTCGGTTTTTCTTTTTGGCTCCGGCCTGGTCTGAAAACTTTGAACCGCTCAATTCTTTCTGGCTGGGAGCCGTCGCAAAGAGTTCGATGAACTTTCCGAACAAGTTGCGACTCAATTGCATGGACCTTGCCAAGTGGCACTCGGTTTCGCTGGCGATCTTCTGGCGGTGGAAGGGGCCACCGCCGTGCTCGATCAAGAGCTTTTCGTGATCCGGATGATTGAGCCAGCGTTCGATCATCGCGCGATCCACCTCCAAGTGAAATTGCAAGCCAAAAGCAGTCTTGCCATAGCGAAAGGCCTGACCCTCAAAGATTTCCGTGCGGGCGAGGTGCTCGGCTGAACGGGGGTGGTCAAAATTATCCTGGTGAAACTGAAACACCCGTTCCGCAGGCTTGAAACCGGAAAATAAGGGCTCCTCAATCCCGGATGACGTCAACTGCAGCGGGTACCAACCAAACTCCATGCACGATGCTTTACGAACGGGTGAACCCAAGACACGGGCCATGAGTTGGGAGCCCAGGCAAATTCCAAGGACAGGCAATTCCCTCTTGAGGGCCTCTTCAATGAGTTTCATTTCAATTTTGAGGTGCTCAAATCTTTCGGTTTCGTAGACTCCCATGGGTCCCCCCAAAACGACCAGCCCGCTGTAACCCTCCAGCCGCGGGTGAAGATGCGGAGTCCGCGCGAAATTCACGAAGCGAAGACGAAAGCCCGCGCTCTTCAAAAGTGGAATGAGCGTGCCCACGGGCTCCCGGGCGACATGTTGAAGAATCATGATCTTCGTCATTTCCGCCCTTCAGTTCGGCAAAATGAGGTTCGTTCTGAAGGCCGCGGCGTGAATGGAAAGCCGTCTCAGCTTGTTCCACTCAGCCAAAGCACAATCAAATACGCCTTTTTTTGACGTAATTAATTGGACAATCAATTCGCTTTCATTTAGGCTCCGCTCAGATATGAACAAGATGAATCGTAAGATTGAGTACGGATTAATGGCGCTCAAGCATATGAGCCACAAGAGGCCCGGGGAGTTGACCACGGCGAAGGAAGTCGCGGATTCCTACCACGCACCCTTTGATGCGACAGCTCGCGTTCTCCAGATGATGGCCCACCATGGTCTTCTCAAAGTGGAACACGGGGCCCTGGGTGGCTATGTCCTGACCAAGGACCTGAATGGGGTCAGCCTGCAGGACCTTATCGAGATCATTCAAGGACCCGTGAAGATCGCCAAGTGCATGCACCAAAACGAAACGTGCGAAATTCAATCGAACTGCAACATCATGGGCCCGGTGGGGGCCTTGAACATCAAGCTGCAGGAATTCTACCGGAGTTTAACGTTGGCAGAACTCCTCCACCAAGGGTCAGACAAACACGGGCCAGACAAACATAGGCCGGAAAAAACCGGGCCAGAAAAAGTGCCACAGACTGAACCCCTGAATGGCGCGCGGGGAGGTCGCTCATGAACCAGCCAAAAACCACTACGAAAGATGCGATCAAAGTTGCGAACCCTCCTGCAAATTCGGAATTCAACTCGGAATTCAACACAGATTACAAGTATGGCTTTGTCACGGATGTTGAAACCGAGGAGGTCGCCAAGGGCCTCAACGAAGACGTCATTCGCTTTATTTCAAAGAAAAAAAATGAACCCGAGTGGATGCTGGAGCACCGACTGAAGGCTTTCCGCCATTGGCTGACCATGGAAGAACCGGCCTGGGCCCACGTGCGCTATCCGAAAATCGATTTTCAAGCCATCAGATATTACTCGGCCCCAAAGAAAGGGGGAGAAAAGAAGGGGGAAACCCAAGGGCCCCAGAGACTTGAAGATCTGGATCCCGAGCTCGTCAAAACCTTCCAGCGCTTGGGCATTCCACTGATGGAGCAAAAGCGCATCTCGGGTATCGCGGTGGATCTGGTCTTTGATTCGGTGTCGGTGGGGCAAACCCAAACTGAGACTTTGGAAAAAGTCGGGGTCATCTTCTGCTCGATCACCGAAGCCCTGCAAAAACACGGCGACTTGATCCGCAGATATTTCGGCAGTGTGGTCCCATTTTCCGACAACTATTACGCCTGTCTGAACGCCGCCGTTTTTACCGACGGCAGTTTTTGCTACATTCCAAGGGGAGTCCGCTGCCCCATCGATCTTTCAACTTATTTTCGCATCAATGCTTCCGAGACGGGACAATTCGAGCGGACCCTGATCATCGCTGAGCCCGGCTCCTATGTGAATTACCTCGAAGGCTGCACGGCCCCGCAACGGGACGAGAACCAACTGCACGCGGCCGTCGTCGAATTGGTGGCCCTGGAGGATGCCCAGATCAAGTACTCCACCGTGCAGAACTGGTACACGGGTGACAAACAGGGCCGCGGCGGGATCTACAATTTCGTGACGAAGCGGGGAAAATGCGCCGGTCGAAATGCTAAAATCTCCTGGACGCAGATTGAATCCGGATCCGCCATCACCTGGAAATACCCGAGCGTGATCCTGCAGGGTGATTCTTCCGAGGGGGCTTTTTACTCGGTGGCTTTGACCCACGATTACATGCAGGCCGACACGGGAACAAAGATGATTCACCTTGGAAAAAACACCAAGAGCACGATCATCTCCAAGGGAATTTCCGCCGATCGCTCTTCCAACACCTATCGCGGCCTGGTCAAAATTCTGCCGTCGGCCGAAGGGGCGCGAAATTACTCGCAGTGCGACTCCATGCTCGTCGGTCCTTCATGCCAGGCCAACACGTTCCCGTATCTGGAAGTGAAAAACAAAACGGCGACCGTCGAACATGAGGCGACCACTTCAAGAATCTCGGCGGACCAGATTTTTTATCTACAAAGCCGGGGATTGGATATGGAAGCCACGGTGTCGGTTTTGGTCAACGGTTTTTGCCAGGAAGTTTTCAAGGAGCTGCCGCTCGAATTCTCGGTTGAGGCGGTAAAACTCATTGAAATGAAATTGGAAAATTCAGTCGGTTGACATCGGTCGGTTAACAAAGGAATAACATGCTGGAAATCAAGAACTTGAAAGTGCAAGTCGAAGACAAAGAGGTCCTGCACGGCATTGATCTGCGAGTGAACGCCGGCGAGGTCCACGCCATCATGGGCCCCAATGGTTCCGGCAAATCCTCGCTGTCGAAAGTCATCGCGGGCCACCCTTCCTACCGCGTGACTGAGGGCGAAGTGCTTTATCAGATCAATTTTCAACCGCGAAATTTGCTCGAGCTTGCCGCCGATGAGCGGGCACGGGAAGGTGTTTTTTTGGCCTTTCAGTATCCGGTCGAAGTTCCAGGACTGTCGAATTTTATCTTCTTGCGCTCCGCCTTCAATGCGGCCATGAAACACCATGGAGCGCCCGAAATGTCGGAGGACGACTTTCGCCAATTTGTTCTCACCAAGATGAAACTCGTCAACATGAAAGAGGATTTTCTCGACCGACCGGTCAACGTCGGATTTTCCGGCGGCGAAAAAAAGCGCAACGAAATCCTGCAAATGGCCGTCTTGTCACCGCGAATTTCATTTCTCGACGAGACGGACTCGGGACTCGACATTGATTCGCTTCGCATTGTTTCGGACGGAATCAACCGCTTGCGCTCGAAAAAGAACGCCATGGTCCTGATCACCCATTATCAACGGCTTCTTGATTACGTAAAGCCCGATTTTGTTCACGTCTTGGCGGGAGGCCGGATTGTCGAAACCGGCGATGCCTCGCTCGCCCTTGAGCTTGAACGCAAAGGCTACGATTGGTTGCTCGAATGAAGTTCGCAGACTACGCCCCCCAATTCGACCGGACTTTTCCACTGACAAATCCACAACTCAGTTGGCGCCAGCTTCTGTGCAATCCGCAAATCGCCCGAAAACTTGAACAATGGCGGGGCCTGCCCCTCAGGGAGGTCACCGGACTTGAACTGGCACGCGCCCCAATGAAACAAAAACTATCGTCTGAAATTGAGGACCGCATCCGAAGCTCTTTTGTTCAGGGATTTCAGAATTTGGTTTTGTGGAACGGTCACTTCCAGCCCGGGCTTTCCCAAATGCAGGGCCCGGTCGCGGTGATTCTTACGGCGTCAGCGGATGAAAATAACATGGCAGCTGAACGAGTGGAGCTTCATTGCCGACCGGGTGAAAAGTGCTTTCTTCATCTCTTGTCCGGACACGACTTGGGTCATCACTTCTTCAACTATGAGATCGATCTCACCATTCCGAATCAAGCGAATTGTCAGGTCCTCCACAGCTGCAAGAGCACTGGCAAAGCGTCGCTTCACCTGGGAAGGCTTGCCGTTGCAATCGGAACTTCGGCGAGCCTCGAGATCGTCCGCCAGCAAGACCTCGGAAACGACGAGTTCGATTTTTTCCGGACGGAGATCTCCTTGGCTGACGACGCGAATTTGCATCACCTGGCATTAATCAAAGGGGGCCAACTCACCCGCCATGATATTGAGCTTCGACTCCGGGGAGACCGTTCGCTCGCCCGAGCCTCGGGGCTTTTCCGGTTGGACGGTTCGCAAACTTGCGATCATCACCTCACGACCCATGTGCAAGGGAAAAACGCCGTAACGGACCAGCTCTACAAAGGGATTCTCGATGGAAAATCCCGGGGAATTTTTAACGGACGGATTGTTATTGAGCCCAGCGCCGACGGGGCCTCGTCGGAACAACTCAATCGGAATCTTTTATTGAGCGGGACCGCCGAGGCCGACAGCCAACCGCAACTTGAAATTCAGACCGACAATGTCAAGGCCACGCATGGATCAGCCACCGGGCCCTTGGCCGGTGAAGAGATTTTTTATCTGCAAAGCCGCGGCCTCGCCGAGGAAAAGGCCAAAGATCTCCTGACCCAATCCTTTATGACTGAGATCTTTGAGCGAATCGAAAGTTCGGCCTTGAAGGCCGCCGCCAGGAATTGGTTGCGCCGAAAAGACGCGGAAGTTGAAGAAAGGTAAAACTAAAATGACCATTGAACAATCCAAATGGCGATCTGATTTCCCGCTTCTTGCCAAAAAGGTCAGGGGAAAACCCATCGTTTACCTTGACTCCGCCGCCACGGCTCTCAAGCCTTGGCCCGTCATTGAACGCGTCGGACATTTTCTGAGCTACGAGACGGCCAATGTCCATCGTGGCGCTCATTTCTTGGCTGATCAGGCGACGCAAGCTTATGAGGCGGCACGGGCGAAGGTCGCGAAATTCCTTGGCGCCTCCCAACCGAGCCAAATTGTCTTCACCCGGGGAACGACGGAATCGATGAATTTGGTGGCGCAAAGCTGGGGACTCGCGAATCTGAAGACGGGCGACGAAATTCTTCTGACGGAAATGGAACATCATTCCGTGATCGTGCCTTGGCAATTGGTCGCTGAAAAGACAGGGGCGAAGCTGGTCGTGGTGGATATCTCTGAATCCGGCGAACTGTCGCTGAATGAAATCCGCGAGAAAATGTCTTCACGCACCCGAGTCGCCGCGATCACCCATTGTTCAAACGCCCTGGGAACCATCAACGACATCAAAGGCATCGCGAACATTGTCCATTCAGCCGGCGCGATTCTTTGCGTGGACGGGGCCCAGGCCGTGACCTGCAGGCCCGTTTCAGTCACCGATTTACATGCTGATTTCTACGCCTTTTCGGGTCACAAACTTTTCGCGCCTTATGGCATTGGCGTCCTTTATGGCCGTTCCGAGCTGCTGGAAGCGATGCCGCCCTATCAAGGCGGTGGCAGCATGATCTCGGAAGTTCGCTTCGAGAAAACAAGCTTTCATGATGTTCCTTACCGGTTTGAGGCCGGCACTCCGAATATTGAAGGCGTTTTGGGTCTGGCGGCGGCGATTGAATATCTTGAGCGGCAATCTTGGGACGAAGTGATGGACCACGAGGAACACCTTCGTCGATATCTTGAGGAAGGCGTTCGGGCCATCGGCGGTTTCCGCATCCACGGCGAAGCCGCGCAAAAATCACCGCTGGTTTCCTTGACACTCGACGGAGCTCACGCCAGCGACGTGGGTGAGATTCTCGACCAGGAAAACATCGCGGTCCGCTGTGGCCACCACTGCGCCCAGCCGCTGATGCGAAAGCTTGGCGTACCGGCCACGGTGAGAGCTTCACTTTCCATCTATAACCAAAAATCGGATGCCGACGCTTTTCTTCACGGGCTCATCAAGGCCCAGGAGATGTTGCTATGAGCGAAGTGCAAATTCGCATTGAGGATACGCCCAACCCGAACGCTTGGAAATTTGTGCTGGACCGTCCCGTTCTTTTGGAAGGCAAGGCGACCTTCTCCACGCCGGAAGAAGCCGCCGGGAATCTCCTGGCATTGAGCCTCTTGAATATCGAAGGGGTTAAGCAAGTTCATTTCTTTCAAAATGTGATCACGGTGTCTTCCCGCTTTGATATTGGATTGGAAGACATTGAACC
>PSRN01000080.1 GCA_003176075.1 Bdellovibrio sp. | reverse complement strand
GCGACTCACCGCGCGTTTCAGCCACCAGTAAGGTGTTCACGGTTGAAGATGAAAATTTCGCGCAAGGTTCAAGATTAAGAAGCACGTTGAGTTAGCAAGAAGAGATAAATGAGGACGGTTTTCTATCGAATAAATGAATAACTCACAATAAATTCGCGGAAAATGGCGCCCTTGCGGAAGGCCCCTAGAAAAAATTCATCCTTCCCGGGTGCGCGGACAATTTCGATGAAGGAATCACGAGCATGAGCGTGCGCGCGCCACACCCACTTTCAAATAGAGGTTCTTGGCATGCCCGGAGTCTCAGGGAACACATAGCAGGTAGAACTTTTTTTTATCGATGCATACCGCTAGGTTGTCTCAACCGCGTTTTCGCCGCCATCTTCAGAGGGGCAAGGGGGCAGGGGGTCATGCCATTCCGCCTGAGAGCTTGGGGAATTTTCTCAAAGATCGGATTTTTCGACTGAAAGTTATTCGCAATTCTGTTAGACCGCGAAACACGGGCGGGGGCGAATGCAGTCCGCGCGACGCTCGAGTATAGGGGAACAAATCATGAGCTTCCATGATCGCCAGGCCGTTTCGTCAGACTTTTCATCTTCGTCATGCCTTTCGTGGTTTCGTCCCGGTGAACAATCGGGATTGATCCGGATGACGAAAACCAGCGCCATTCTTTTTCACATGTTGGCCTGTGTTCACGCTCCTGCCTGGGCCATCGGCTGGAAGCTCTTTGGGGGGCGAAAACCAGTTCCGACGATAGTTTCGCCTGGGGTAAGCGTGGATGAGCATGCCGATTTGTCGCTCTACCGGACGATTTTCGAGGATGAAGCCGGCAAGAAAAACAAAGACTTAAGAATTCTTTATAGCACCGGCTTTGCCCGCCTGGCCTCTGAAGGCATTGCGATCGGAATCACTGGCCCTTCCGACAGTTCAAATTTCAACCTCGCCGCTTACGAGCGTGAAGTGAGCGACTTTTTAACGACTATTCCCCGCACTCAAGTGATTCTTATTTCCCGCTCCACCGATGTCGGCGTTCCATCTCTCGTGTTCAAACACGGCGATCTTTTGAATATCCCCACCATCGGAGTGGGGCCCTTGGAGGCGACGAAATTTTCGGCGCCACGAATGGACGCACTTTTTATCGACGGAATTAGATTATTAGGCGAATCGGAGCCATTCATCAGAGCGTTGGATATATTGGCCGCTTTTGGCGGCTCACACGGAACTGAATATGAAATGGAGCTTGCCCGAAAGGCAGGTAAAACTGTGATGGGCGTGAGAAATGCCGAGATTCTTGGTGCCTCGGAAAAAGCACCTTTGGTTTTTAACTCGGGCAAGGAGCTCGGCCAGGCGGTGAGGGAAATCATTTTCAAAATGCCCTTTTTTCAATGGTTGGAAAACCTTCGTCGCGGCATCGAGCGTATTGACGTCGAGAACCTGCGGACGGAGCTTGCAGGAATGAGTCTGATCGGATTCCCGGCCTGGGATGAAGAGGGTCCGGGAATACCACGGGAGGATGAAGTTCGTGCTTTCGTCACGGATTTTCTGTCTGGCTCTAAATCAAAAAACATTCTTGTTGGAACCAATGGGATTGACAAGGGCTTGAATAAAATTGTGCACGAAGTGGCTCAACAGCAAAAAATTGTGCAAATTGCGCTCGTCTCTCATGAGATTGCCGAGAAGGGAACCGTACTAAATCCTTATGTTCGGGCGGTCATACCTATTTCTCGCGCCAGGTCAGCAAGGAGGTTCGTCAATCTTCTCGACCAAGTGGTCGTGTTCGGAACAGACGATCGAGTTGACGATTATGAATGGTTGGGAAACGAGCGGGGAATTCCTGTGGCGCGGATGAAGGACTGGCAAAGCAAAATGGCTTTGCTGCCGATCCGCCCGGGACGGCCTGCTTCGGCCGTTGTTCGGTGCGCCGATGTCCTATCCAATTAACGCTCGTCTATTTCAGCATCATCTATCCCCGCCCAGACTAGAGCTTTCGCTGGAAATGGAAACAATGATCGGAGGTCCGAACTCCTATTCTTGCTCAACGCGAAGCCAGTCCTTGGGGTGACTGCGAGATTCAATGAAGACAATTCTTAAACTGAACGGCTTCACCCTTCGCCTTGAGCGCCCTCTCGCACTCTTGGGTGATCGACCCCCTCTTGTGAAACTGTATGGAGAGCAGCCGAAACAAGGGACCAGAATGACAATTCTGGTTTTTGCGGCAGTTGGAGTTTTGTAGTGACACATCAGCGTAATCTTCTGGTTTTGACGTTCGGACCATAAAGCATGCTGGATTACCGTTCTGTTGGTCAACGGCGGTTGAGACAAGGTCAGCAATGTCTTCTTCATCGGACTTTGAGTACCCCAATTTCTTCAGATCATTCAATTGCGATTCACGCTCATCTTTTGACAATTCGGAGTGGTTATTAACAAGACAGGCCCGCGCCCGAAATATAAACCACGTCGGGATTTCACGCCGGGCTAGTCTTCAAGTGAAGAATAGAATTCGAGGTAGCGCCGCATGACGTGCACGGGGTAATCTTTGGGCCAGATGTTTTTCTCACGGGATTTATCCACGCTTCCGGCGCCCATATTGTAAGCCGCCAGGTACAATTGGGCGTGTGAATCGAATTTTTCCCGCAAGAAGTGCAGATAGGCCGCGCCGATTCTGATGTTCTCGACCGGGTTACGCAAGGTCTTAGGGCCCGCCCAATGCAGTCCATATTTTTTAGCGATCCACTCGCCAGTCGCCGGGCGCAACTGCATCAAGCCGATTTCATCAAATGGGCCTTTGCAATCGGGATTGAAGCTGCTTTCCCCCAAGATGACGGACACCAACAGGACCGGATCGAATTCATTCCTGGCGCTTTCATCGATAATCGTCTGAGCGACCGCTTTGTACTTGGCGCGATATTTCGCGGGAAGGTGTTCGCGCGCGAAACGATAGATCAAATGGTTCACCTTTTTGATTTTTTCCCCGTGTCTGACCACACTGTGCTTATAGTACTTGCCGAGCAGCTCGCGGGCATGTTGAAGCCTGGCATTCCGCTGAATTTCGGACATCAGCGGCTTGCGCTCAACTGATTTGGATTCGCCTTTGGCTGCTTGGGCAGAATGAGTGGTCAAACCCGGATGAGGCTCGATGGGCTCGGAACCGGTAACGAGTAAAAACGAGACAGTGATCCAAATGTAGAATTGTACGTTCTGAGACATTCATCAGACTTGAATTGCAATTCGAGGACCATTTCCCATCGTATTCATTTCGTCCCCGCCGCCGCGATCTGGTTACATTGCCTTCACTGTCCAATGCTTCTGCGACTTTTCGAAGCCCGGGCGGGCGTGGAAATCCCGCTTTGATTCAATTCTCCAATGGTGGCGGAGCCCAAAATGGTAACCATTTTGAAAGAGTTTCTCTGCCTTGATCCTCCGCTTCAATCAAAGCGATCTTATCGCTCCTCCCTTTGGCCTTCGGATTGAATAAATCAAGTCCTGAAAGATTTGAGGACTCCAAGCGCGCGGAGGCACCAAAATGAATCCTTTTGTTAATGTTAATGAAATTGCAAAATCATCGTTATTGGCAAGACCATTTTCTATAGCGACGGTCCTCGTGGCCGCACTCTCTTGGGTCGCTTGCCAAAACCCGTCAGGTCCGCAACCTTCCGCGTCCGTTGGCACGATCTCAGGACCTCCGGCGCTGGCCACCACAACCTCAGGAATGCAGGCAACGACGACCTCCGGGACTCCTATGTCGGCAACTCAATTGAGCGCTCCGCCCTTCAATCAATCGGATCTCGCGGCCCGCGTGGCGGCCGCCCCTGTGCCGGCCCCGGCTGTCGGGTTCACCCCTGAGGAGCTTTCCAGGCGTCTTCCCGTTCAAGCCGTCGAGGGCTTGCGCGAAATGGGCCGTTGGATTGAGATCGATGGTTCGCCTTATTTCCAGCCGGCCAACGCGGGCAGGGAATGGGTTCCCTATCGGCATGGCTACTGGGCTTGGGAGCAAAACTACGGGTGGACATGGATGCCTTCAGATCCCTGGGGTCGCCTGACGGATCACCACGGTTACTGGCGCCACGATCCTGACCACTTTTGGGTTTGGTATCCTTTCGAGGACTTTCATTATGTGCCCCACTGTGTGACTTGGTTTGAATCGGAGGGTTACATCGGCTGGTACCCCCTATGCTCGGGTGGTCGGTTTGTCTATCCCTACACTCCGCGCATGCGCTTTGATGACGGGTTTTGGCTCGGGCTGGGCATTGCCAAAGTGCTTGCCGATGTCTCCGCGCACTCAGCGATTTATGGCATGAGGCTGGGAATGACTGTCGTCGATCGAGCTCACGTGACCCACTCCAACATTGCGGAGGTGGCGCGCCACGGAGGAGAGTTCGACAATTTCAACTTGCGCCTTTTTAAAACAGCCCACGAAAAGCATCAGGTTTCGGTTGTTCCGGGAGGAAAGCGGGAAGACGCCCGAACTCATCTCGAAAGTTATGCGATGAAGCCAGCGGCCATTGTCGAGACTGTAGGCCATCGATCGGGCGCCACGGAAACCACGATCAAGGATCACCATGTCGTGTCGCCTCCACCGACGCTTACTCCGACGCTCGCTCCGGTGAGCTCAAAGGAGCGGCAGCCGCCACATTCTCAACCTTCCTTGAGTCCTCCAAAGAGGGTGGAAGAGCCTCAGCATTCTCAACAGCCTCAGCATTCTCCTACTCATGAGGATGATCATGCTCATGATGATCATCCTCCCGGTCATGACTCTCGACAAACTCAAGCCGTTGGTCAGAACAACGTTCGCGAACAAAACGCGAAACATCCCGAACACAAGCCCCCTGAAAACAAGGAAATTACCAGTTCGCGCGACAGCCGAACTGAAAGGGCTGCTGACAAGATAAGGGCTGCCGACAAGATTTCCGACAAGCCCGAAGGCAAACAAATAAATCGTACCGAGCATGGACCCCATGCTGACGGCCACGCGGAGGAAGTCCATACCACGGAAGTCCATACCACGCCAAAGGACTAATCCTGAACCGTGAGAACCCAAACATACTCACTACCGCCGATCGGACGACGGACCTATCGGGCCGGAGCATACACCTCACGATGATTCCACGCCCCGTTTGATGGGACTCGCGCATCTTTTTAATCATCCGTGGGGGATGCGGTTTCGTCGGGCGCCACAAAAATCGCTGGCTTTCTAAATTGCCAGTATTTAATTGCCAGTTTTTTTTCATATTCACCGGAACTCCGCTTCTTTGCAGTTGCCTCGTGCTTCCACGGGCCTTATGAATCTCTTTTGCACACGACAAGATTTAGTGAAGGGTTGGTGACGGCACTAATTTGGGAAGCCCCATATCGAAGTCCCATAAAGAAGGAGACGCAGCCGTGAAGTTCATGCCTTGGAGATTCGTTCAAGTTTTTGCAGTTTTGTTTTTATCGATGGGGCCGGCTTCCGCGCACCCAATCACTTGGGAATTTCCCGACCCTCCTATCTGGCCACCATCTGTTAAAGCTATTATTTGTGCCTTGGTGCATGAAAAGATAACTGGGAGAGCCACTGAGGTCGCGAGCGCCACTCAGGACCCGAGAATCTCCGACGAAAGAGCATCGACTGCCATCTCTGCTTTTGCGCAGCTTTTTGATCCTGTATCGCCTGGCAAAGAGCTGGGAAAAGATGCCATGCCAATTATTTACAACTATCTGCGCCTTTTTCTTCAAGGCAATATAAACGCCAGTCGCCGTATAGACAGTGCGATAGAACGGCTTGCCCGTCTCAACTTTGCCTTTTTTACGGGTGAAAATCGGCTGAGTGGGCTCATCGAGCCGCTGATCAAGCGCCTAAGCCACCAGCTCCAATTTGAGCCACCACAAGATCCGGAAGTTGCTGAATCATTTGAAAATGCCTTAGGGTATCTCGTTTCTTTGGATTCACTTGATCGGTACAAATCCGTGGTCGCCACGTCCCTGACAAAGGCTGCTGAGGCCGGGGCAACACCAGCCCTGATCAAAGCGCTGAGCCGCCGCAGCAACATATTTTTTCCCGTCACGGGCAAAACAATTCAGGAATGGAGACTTTCCTTTAATGGATTTCTTATCAATTGTCTCAAAAAATTTGGAACTCAATCTGGCCGGCATTTTGTAAGGGTTTACGCCTTGATTTTCGCCATTGCCGAGATTGATGCAGCAATGGCTCCTTCCCCCGTGACCCACGAATACGGTGAAACATCTTCGGTATACGTCGGCTTTGAAAGAGCCGCAGCGATGTTGGCGGCTTACAACGAACTGGTTCAAAGAGCTGAATGGAGGAGCGGGCAGGTTGCTTGGGATGCGAGCGGAGAAATTACGGACGTCATCAATAATTTGCGATTGCTAACTCCTAAAACTTGGCCGGCGGGAACCCCGCACGACTTGCTCATCTTACCGAATGTAAATACTCAACGAGAAATTTTGCAGAAGGCCTTGTCCGAAGAGCTTTCTTCGGCACCTCCGCGCTGACCCCAGTCAATCCCGCCAGAGCAGGGAGGCCCCAATCCTTGAAAAATCTTTACGGGGTTGATCACTCCCGATGGTCGAACCGTGACTTCGTTGGATTACAAGGGACTTCTCTGCTATCAGAGTTAGCATTATTAAACCTCACGCAACATCTCGACATGCTGACGGCCGCCCCAGGGGCCGGCAAGACCTCGGGTTTACGAAGAAAATGGAATGCCGAACCGTAAAGAGTTTTTCATGAGCAAAAGTGTAAAGAAGATTTCCCTTATCCTGTGGTTTTCATTTTTCGCCTTATGGCCAGGGCTTGCAAGCGCTCGCCAGAAAATCAATTGCGAGCAGGTTCATGGCCGGATCGAGGAAGCAGGCTCTCAACCGGCGACTTTGTCTCCGACGGCAAAAAATGCGTCAGCCTTCGTTCCCAGACCCCTTGCGGAAATACTTCATGATGCTGCTGAATTAGAGGCTCCGCAGGCCAGAGCCCTCCGCATTGCGAAGGCCTTAACTGCGGACAGTTTAGCCAAAGCTTGGGAGGCATCAAAGACCCTAAGGAAGATTAAATTTGACAGCGTGGAAAGACGGATCATCTTCTTCCTCGCATCACACAACCCCACGCAAGGCATGCCGTTTTCGGAACTGGCTGCTGGCCTAGGATTGAAAGTTCGTTACCTTAGGCAAAGCCTTCGGAATATATCTAAGGAAGGCATTATTCTGAGACTTCAGCAAGAGGACGTGCACACTCGGTGGGACTGCCAATTGAACCTCGCCATGATCGAAGGCGAGCTTGTTGCGCTCTTTAAGCCGGCATTTCCTCACCCGCGGGTTCCCAGTTTAGCGGAAGTTTCCGAGCTCATTACACCTGTAAGTCAACAGGAAGAGAGATGGCAGCCATTGGAAGAAGCAGCCAACCGACTGTTCGCGGAGGGGGGAGGTACCCCCATGACCGCGGGCCAAGCGGACGAAGGCGACGATCGGCAGGGGCAGAAGAAAGCGTCGAGCAAAAAGGCAAGGCTGAAATTTGATCTCCTAGCGCATGAAAGCCCCTTGCTCTTTTTGCTCCAGCATCCGCGGGGGAAAACTTTCGATACTACTAATTCGCGGTGGTCCAAGCCGATCAGCGAAATCGTAGAGCCTAAAGTAGTTCAGCATCGACTTCTTGATCTTTCCCAACTCGGCGTACTCTGGGTTGAGAAACAAACATTAAGGTCCAGGATCTATGGCATCGAGCCTCGAATGTTTAAGATCGTTACCGACTACTTTTTGGGTGAGGGTTCGCCAGCAGCCTACGTCCTGCGTCTCACTTCCGAACGAGATCCACAACGAATCCAATAGACCTTTCGCTCTTTTGGAAATTAGCTCAACCACAGGACGAAAGTCCTATATTCACGTTCTAATCACGCGATGAATATTGAATCGACGTGGTTGGTGCGCAAAGATTTTTTTGGCTTATCACCGAATGCTTAACCTGAACAAGTGAGAAGTTAAAAATGGCAAACACCAAGGTCCTTATTGTTGGCGCGGGGCCAACGGGTTTAACGGCGGCCAATGAGCTGGCTCGCTTAGGCGTTCAGGTCAAGATCATTGATAAGACCAGCGTCCGTTCCGAGAAGTCAAGAGCCATTGGCGTTCATGCAGGCACGCTTGAAAGCCTTGAAAATAGTTTTGGCAAGGACTTCTGCCGGAAGTTGATAGGCGCCGGCCACAAAGTCAGGACAGCATTTTTACATGTCTATAGCAAAGCGCCTATTCGAGTTGATCTCGGAGTCATTCCCAGCGTTTATAATTTTGTTTTGATACTTCCCCAAAGTAAAACCGAACAACTTCTTGAGGAAGAATTGAACAAAAGTTCAATCTACGTTGATCGCAATACTGAATGGGCCTCCCTGAGAGAGGTCGATGGAAAGGTTCTGTCCATTTTGCGTGACCGTCAGGGGCACCAAACCGAAGTGACCTCAGATTTTGTTATTGGCGCGGACGGAGCCCATAGCGCGATAAGAAATGCGCTTCATTTGCCGTTTAGAGGTGATGCTTACAAGCTTGAATTTATTCAAGGGGACGTGGAAATTGAATGGCCATGGCCCTATGGCGATATCAGATCTTTTCTTTCCAGCAAGGGCTTCTTGGCGTGTTTCCCCCTGAGTAGCAATGGCAGCGGCAATGGCAGCGGAAAACGCAAAGGCAATGGCGATTACCGTCTTGTGATGGTTCAGCCCAACAAGGCCGATTCCCGCGCAACGAAGGTCAGCCTCAATGATTTTGCCGCGGCAGTGAAGTCGATCTGTCCCGAGATTAGAATCAAACGTGAAACTTGGCTGAGCAGATATAGCGTCCACCACCGAATCACCAATCGTCTTCGCTGCGGTCGGGTATTTCTAGCCGGAGATGCGGCCCATGTTCACAGCCCCATTGGCGGGCAAGGAATGAATACAGGAATGCAAGAGGCCTTGAACTTGAGTTTCAAGTTGGCCACTGTGATATGCAAAGAGGCCCCGCTTTCGCTACTTGAACACTACGAAAGTGAGTGTCTTCCTGTAGCCAAGGACATATTGCGAGCAACTGACCTCGCAACAAGATTTGGCCTGGCGTCCAACCACCGAATCAATGATTTTGCGAAAAGCTTCGTGGTTCCGCTAATGGCCAAAAATAAATGGATACGACAGGCGGTCATCAAAGGGATTTCAAGGGTATCCATTGCCAGGAAAGAGATTGACAACCGCTCACGAGAAAAGCCCTGATCATGGAACTTGAAACCAAAGAATCGCACCAATCACGATAGCGCTCCTAACAACTGGAACCATCCTAATCTCACGGAGAAACCAATCCCAGCAACCACGCTCCATTGCCGAGGCATGAAAGGACGTGCGGCCAACGTAATCCGCGCCTTTACCAATGCGCGGTAATGGATTATGTTCCGTTTCGAACTGAACAGTTTCAGTTGAGTTGAGGAAATATCCCGTGCGAGTTGACGTTTTTATTAATTCAAAAGCCGGCAGGGCCAACCGCCTTGCTCTTGAAGAGCCCATTCGTGAAGCTCTATTTCGATGCAATATCCGATTTCATGGTCCGGAAACCGCCTTGGAATCACAGAGACAAATCCGTCGTGTGATGGAAAAAGGGACCGACGCCTTGCTGATCTGCGGGGGGGACGGGACCTTAAACCAATGTCTTCAGCCTTTGCTTGAGGGCCGCGATCGTGGCCTCGAACCGCCGCCGATTGGGGTGATTTCGGCGGGAACGGCCAACGATCTAGCTGCCGAGCTGGGGCTCTCTCGCAAGGTCGATCGGGCCGCCCGCAGCATCATTGAGGCAGATTACCGCAGCGTTGATGTGCTCGAGGTCGCGGCAGGAAATGAAAAAAAGTACATTGTCACCAATGGCGGCGCTGGTCTGCCGGCGGACACCGCGCGTTTGGCGAACCGGCTGCGGGCTGCCGTTTCTTATGGCGGAGGATTGTTTGGACAACTCGGTGCCTTCGGCACCTCCGCAGTCGGGAATTTGGCCAGGTCGCTGGCGTCCTTGGCTTTCAGGAAAATGGGCTCGCACATTTACGAGCTTTTTCTGCTGTATTATCTGGTGGCCTGGAAGCGCGATCAATGGCGGCTTGAAGTGAAATCAGGCAAACGTCAGTTTATCACCGAGTCGCCGTTCGTCATGGTCAACAATCAAACGTCCTTGGGAGGCACCTTCACGCCAGCGCCGGCCACCAGCAATGGCGATGGAACCTTCAATTTTTTCGCTCTGGAAACTCGGGCGGGGATTTTCGAACTCAAGGCCCTGTGGGATTTGCGACGGGGCGAAATGCCGGCCCAGTCCAAATTTCATTCGTTTGAAACCGACTCAGTCACCCTGCGCAGCCTGGGCGAGCGCCAGATCACCTTCTTCGGCGATGGTGAAATTATCTACGAAGATGTGCCCGAGGTCACCGTTCGCTGCCACTCTCCGGGGGTACGCATCTTCACCAATTCTGAAAATGGAGACAACCCATGAAGTCCCGGATCCTGGTGACCGGTGGAACGGGGTATCTCGGACGGCATGTGGTGCCGCTCTTACTCGAGCACTTTGAAATTGATCTGCTGTCCAGGCACCCGCCGAGTGCCAAGTCGGTGCCTTCGGCACCTCCACAGACTAAGTCGGCGCCTCCGCCACAAGTGGCTTCGGCAACTCCGCAGACCAAGTCGGTGCCTCCGCCACAAGTGGCTTCGGCAACTCCGCAAATGAAGCCATCGACTTGGAAACTGAACTGGCTGCAGGGAGATCTGACCAAATGGAACGGTGGTCTTGAGGTCGAGAAACTCAAAGGTCGCTATGCTTGCCTCTTGCATATGGGAGCACTCTATGACCTGCGGGCGACACCGGCCGATCTGATGTTGCACAACGTGGCCGGCACGCAAAATGCCATGACGATCGCGCAAAAGGCCGACATTCCTTTCTTTGTCAATACGAGCACGGTCGCGGTGACCGCGAATCTGCGAAACTTCTCGGCGACGCCCTACGACCTGTCGAGCGATTCCCCTTACCCCGATGCCTATGCCGAGAGCAAAGCCGTGGTTGAATCGCAAGTTCGCAGCTGGGGTACTTGCCAAGTCGGTGCCTTCGGCACCTCCACAGAACCCGTCCACCGGCTGAATTTGCGGATGGGGGTATTGGTGGCGAATTCGAGCGGCGGGGAGGCCATCCCGCGCATCGACGGCCCTTATCACCTTGTGCACGCCTTCCAGCGTGTTCTGCCGCTCCTGAAGAGGATTCCCGGCCCGCTGTGGCTACCCGGGTCCTCCCGCAGGCTTCCTCTCGTGCCGGTGGATATCGCGGCAAAGGCGGTGGCCGATCTGCTCATCCGTTGGGTGGGCCGCGCTGACTTTGATTATTTGTCCTTGCACTTGACTCCAACGAAGGGCCCCACGGCCTTGGAGCTTTATGAATCGTTATTGAATTATCTGGGGGTCGAAAAGGACATTCGAATTATTCACAGGCTGCCCGCGGGCGCGGCCGCCTGGGGTTTGCAACGATTCCTCGACTTGCCCCGCGCAGAGGTTTTATACATGTTGCGACTGCCGAATCTGGATTCACGCGACACGATCAAGCTTCTTGGAGAACATTGGTGCCCACCGTTCGCCGACTACGCCCACGCGCTATGGAAAGGATACACCCAATATGTTTCGCATAGCTGAGATCAATTTCGGCCAGTCCGCAAATACCGAGAACTTCCAGTTCGAGCTGGGCGGGAAGCCGTTTGAAGTCCAAACTTTTAATGTCAATTTCAGTACGGCCTACACCAAGGAGCTTATTCGTAGTTTGCGGTCCCAGGTCGACGCCATCGCCTTGACTTCGTTGCCGGTGCACTTTCGCGCCGGTAATCGAACGTTCGTTCATCCCGACACGCTTGAAATTCTCACCCTGCCGACCTCAATTCCCCTCTGTGACGGCCATCACTTGCGTGAAATCAGCGTCGTCTCCGGATTGCAGAACATGCTCCGCAAAGATGAATTGCGGATTGAACAGGGAGTTTTCATATCGTCGGGGATACTGAATCGCGATGCCGTCCGCTTCCTGTGCGGCCGGCCTGGCGCCAAAGTGGCCGTTGGCGATTTGTGCACGATGATGGGTATCCCCTATTGCCCTCCCCCGAATTGGCCGGCGATTGCGTTCGCGAAATTGATGGGATTTTACGGCGCCACCAGGGACGTCCGGCACTTTTCACCGCTCAATCACAGCCTGCTCCACCGCTTGGGCCAAAGTTGCCTGCCGGCATTGGCCAGGCCCTATCACTATGTCTTTACCGGACCGCAGTTCTTGTCGACCCTGGGACACAACGTGGACTACATCCGCGGCAAAATCGTGATCTTTCCTTATCTGCCGTCGCAACTCAGGGCGCAGTTTGAGAGTTATTCGCCGGAGAAACTGGTGGATCTCTTTCCCGAAAAATTGCGCGTCCATCCGCACATGACTTATTCAGTGGCCGACGCCTGTTTGCGCCTCACCCACGGCCGCAAGGCCGTGCCGTCCATGCAGGAGTGGTTCGATCTGCTGGAGCTGGGGGAGGATTTTCGCAGTTCCAGCCGGCCGTATTTCTACGGTGCGCGGCCCTCGACCCAAGCCCGCTTCGCCAGTTCGGTCGGCGGCATTCAGAAACGGATCAGCGGTGAAACGGCCCCTGATTTCGCCTTTATCGTCCACGCTCTTTCCAAAAAGGATTTTGCCCGGGTGCCGGGTTTCCGCTGGCTTGAGGATACGCCGAAATTTGTGCTCGATAACATCGAGCGCCTCGCCGCCAAAGGTCCCGGGTTTGTTTACGGTCGCATCCAAAATATCGTCTCGCAAAAAACCGGCGAGCCGATTTCAGGCATTCTCTACTCCCTGCCGGCGACCCCCAGGATGCTGCGTGAGCAAGCGGCGGAAGTGACCTATAAGAAGATTGAAAAAATCTGCTACGACGCCCAAGGGCGCGGCGCCAAAATCATCGGCCTGGGCGCTTACACCAAGGTCATCGGTGACCAGGGCGCCACCATTCATCAGCTGAGTCCGATCCCGGTGACCACGGGGAACAGCCTCAGCGCCTCGGCGACGTTGTGGGCCCTCAAGGAGGCGGTCAGAAAAATGGGCTTCCTGAAATTCAAGCCCAACAGCAAGATTGTCGAAGGCACGGCGATGGTGATTGGCGCGACCGGCTCGATTGGCTCGGTGTCGGCGAAGTTACTGGCCCTTGCTTTTGCACGCGTGGTTCTGGTCGCTCCGCGCCTGGAACGGCTGCAGGATCTGCAAAGGGAAATCAAGATTATCGCGCCGGAATGTGAAGTGATCGTCACCACCGATGCCAACGAATTGGCCGGAAAGGCTGATGCCGTAGTCACGGCGACTTCGGCTTTCGACCAAAAGGTCGTCGAGGTCGAAACGCTGAAACCCGGGTGTGTTGTCTGCGATTGTTCGCGGCCCCTCGATTTCTCCATCCAGGATGCCATGAAACGGCCCGATGTGTTGATCATTGAGTCGGGTGAGGTGGTTATACCCGGACCGATCAAGATGAATTGTGACCTGGGATTGCCCAAGAATGTTTTCTACGCCTGTCTGGCCGAGACGGCCGTCCTGGCGATGGAGCATCGTTATGAGCCGTTCACTCTGGGGCGTGAAATTGAATGGGAAAAAGTGCGCGAGATGTACCGTCTGTCGCGCCAGCATGGAGTTGCGCTGGCGGCCATCCGGGGACACTCCGGTGTCGTCTCCGACCGCGAGATCGAGCTGGTCCGCGCTCGCGCGCGGGCTCGCGCCCGGGCTCGGGTTCGCGTTAAAGGTTAATAGCATATCGAGTGTGTCGTAATTCTCCAGTCTTAATGAAGGCACCCTTCTCTACGAGATCCTGCAAGTCTCTGGTTGCCGTCGCGCGAGAAGCTTGCGTAATGCTGATATAATTTTCCGCGCTCAGGCCACCCTTGAATCCATCGATTCCTTCGCGGAAGATGCGGGCGATCACTTTGGCCTGGCGTTCGTTGAATTGATCGCGAAATTTCTCATAAAATTTTGCTTTGGCCACGTAG
>PSRN01000223.1 GCA_003176075.1 Bdellovibrio sp. | reverse complement strand
CGCCGTCAAATTGCTGCCCTGGCGGTAAGGATAAGTCGGCACAAAGGCAAAGCTCTGGAACAGGAAGGAAGCGGCGTAATAACCGGAAATGGTGAAGTTACAACGGTCGGACATTTTCTGATGGATGGATGCAAATCCACCCTTGTCGTTGAGGTGCCCGATAAAAAATCTGGAAAGTTTAAACCGTTCGAGGTCGAAAACTGTGGAAAAACATTTATTGACAATGGGTCGTTTGTGAGCGACTTCGGCGTTCTCAAAACTAAGGATCCACTCAAGGCGCCGACGCAGGCAGCCCTTTTTCCATCGTATTACGGCATTCTTTGTGATGACGAGAAGGTCATAACAGCCGGATTCGGTTGGACCGATTCACCGGAGGATACGGTTGAGGTTCGCACGGCCTGCTACGAAATTGAAGAATGGCAAAAAAACGAGAGGATCGCCTTAAAGGCGACTGGCAATCGGAACTGTTTTTTGGACAGTGGAGGTCCTATATTCTGCCATTCCAAAGGTAAACTCATTCTCCTGGCGGTCAACAGCAAGATCTACCCAACAGATGACACCCCCCCATCTCGAGAGAAATGTAAAAAGGCGGATCATGTGATCGGCGATCCGGTTTACAAGGAGCGCCTCGATCATTACCGAAACCTAATGAAAAATCCGCCTGCAAAACCGGCCGAGCGTCGCTCGACCAAAACGAGAAGGTGAATCTATTTTCACACTCAAGCAAACCTAGCGGGAATAATTTTCCCTGCCCCTCTCGACAACTTTCGCAAAACGCTTCCCCCTGTTAGTTCCTTGCCATGCGCAACATGATTCCTTTCGATCTCCTATTTGTGTGTTCCATGGCTGTCTGCGGAGTCGCTGAGGGCGACGCCTTAGGTGCTCCGATACCTTGTGGTCAGGTCAGCTCGTTTTCACTGCTGTCTCAGAATCCTTTTTGATCGCGGTGAAGTTTAAAACTTCGAATGACCCGTTGTCTGGAGAGAAGACAAACGTGGTTATTTCGGAAGTGTTGGACTTGAGCGATGAAAATGACGCTGAGAAATTTTATCCCAAGTACTGGCAAGCCCGGGTTCTTCAGCTCGGCTTTAAGGACTTTAACTATCCTGTGAACCTCATGATCAATAACGAAAACCAAACACCCTTTCAACGGGCCATGGTGCGTGCGAAAACTGTCGCCCAGGCCAGGGACATATTCCGACTCAGCCAGAGTGAGCTGGCTGATTTCTTGGACTCCATGGAAGTATTGGATCGTATCAAAGAAGGAGAATATCGTTTTAATTCCTCCCAATTCAAAGCCTCGGTCGTGAGTCAAGATAAGCGCAGATTTGATCTTTATTTTGGAAGTCTCGACGACGGCCAACTCGAGCTGCAAGGCATCGGTCGGTCTGTCGGGACATGGTTTTGATTGGCACTCGAAGAGCTAGCGACTCATTTTGAGGTTTAACGTCTGTTTTTTCGACACCAAGATTCAGGGATCCCGATCCGGGGATCAATGGGGCATGGCAAGGTCGGTTAATTGAAATTGATAGCGAAAGCATTGGCTTATCCTTTGCAATTGTTTGTCTCTAATGAATTTTCTTTCTCGGCTAGCATTCTCGATGATTCTTGGACTGTACACTTTTCTTCTAGCCACGTCGTCTTTTGGAATACCATGTGCCCTTGTTGGCACCGTCAATCAGATGGGCGGCCGACTTGCCCAGGTTTTTCAAGATGCGAATGTTGGCGCATCAGATAGGGCCGTCAGGGATTCGTGGGACGAGAGCAACTTTTCGGACCCCCGCCATCATGATCCCGGCAATTTCATGTATATGGTCCACGCTTTCACATTGATCAAGCCAGCGTTGAACTTGCCGGTGATGAGGAATCCTGAAATCATATTTGATTATCCAAAACTCAGTCTTTCAGTAATTTCCAACGAATATGCCTCGGTGGTTGGAGAGACGGGGCTCATTTTTCGCGTTCCGAAGGAAAATATTGTTATAGTTAAAGCAGGTGATGCAGCTTCCGGTTCCGGATGGACTCCACACCAAATGGAATGGTACTTGAAATATCTTGAATCAACTCCTTTGGGAATGACTCCGCACGAGGTGATTGCCGCTACGTACGGGTACAATGAAGTTGTCGCAAGAACCATCAAGAACGGAAGGAGAATTGAACTCATCGGCGTTTACCTCTTGGACGGCGGGGAGAATCGCTTTCCAGAGAGTAGGGAGGCTTATCAGCTGGTCAACGACCTGGCGCAAAAAAATCATTTACCGAAGATCTGGTTTCCCGCTAGGTATTATTTTTTTGAAAGGCCTCGCCCCGAACCCGTTCAGTAAGCGTCTTTACTTCTGCGTTTTTAGCAGGTCCGTCGGTAACAGCTTCGCCAAGGGCCGGGAGACCAGCCGTCCCCCCACGCCGGCGAGAAGAAAGCCAACCAATAGGACCACGACGACGAAACGACCATCCACATGGGCGGGAACGTCCGCGTCGTAATACGTATCGGGCGGAAGCAATTTGAGAGGATGATGTTCCATATAGAGGCTGATCCCCGCCCCCAGCAAGGCTCCCACCCCCATGCCGAAAGCGGCCAACCGCAGCGACAACCCCTGAAACAGCCGAAACACCCGAAGGCGACTGATGCCGATCGCCTGCAGCAGCCCGATCTCCCGCCGCTTCTCTGAAATCAAAAGGCCCATCACGATAATCAAAGAGAAACCGGCGATCGTCGCGGCAATCGACAGGAACATGGTGATCACCACCTTTTCCAGCCGCAAGGACAAAAATAAAGCTGAATTCCGTTCGCGCCAGGTGGAAATTTTCACCGGCAAGTCCGCGATGGTTCGAACGAGACGCTCTTTGCCCTCGTCCACTTGGTCCACACTGGGGAACCAGATCTCAAGACCTCGTCGAAGACTCGCCGAACGCGAAAAAGAAGAAAGCGTCTTGCCCTGCAAATAAAAAACGCCCTGTGAATCAAAATCTTGAATATTGGTGGAGAGAATCTCCCGCACCCTGATCTTTTCAAATTTGGGTGTTTCGCCCGAAGGCAGCAAGAGGCCCTCGGGCGCGATAACCGTCACCACGTCGCCCTCGAACACTCCCAGCATGTAGGCCAGGTCGACCCCCAGCAGGACTTCACCGCCCTCGAGCCGATCGCGTTCCCTGAGAACAGATCCCGTGGCGACCGCGTTGCCGGCATCCTTCGCTTTGTCCGATTTTTCAGCCCGCTCCACTTTAATCTTGGCGGAATTCTCGGGTCCCGTTTGGTGCCGATGAATCCGTTGAACCTCGGCGGAGATGAAATCCAGGGCCGGCAAAGTGAGCCCGCGCGCCTGCGCTCCCCGAAAACGGCCCTCGGCCGTTCGCAAAATCACGTCCTGTGATTCGAAGGGGTAGGCCCGCCAGCTGGGATCCAGCGCCTTTCGTCGCTCGATTTCATTCATTGTTTGCGCCCAATTCACACCCGTGGCGTCTTGTTGGAACTCGATCACCACATGAGGTTCGACGGCCAGCAATCGGTCTTGCATATTGAGATTGAGCGCGGTCATGACCGAAATAACCAGGATCAAAGCCGTGAGACTGACAGTCAGAGCCATGATGCTGAGCCAGGAGACCCGGCGAACCACCGAACCGGCTCGCTTGGAAAAAAGAAAACGCCAGAAAAACTGCCATTCCACGAATCAAAAGATAACTTAGGGATTTGAATTTGTCGATCCCTTCGCAGGCTCGATAGAGGCGGGAGTTCGTTTCTTTTCTTCTTCCCGAACCTCCTGGGCCGAGGATCTGAGAAAGAAAGATTTCTGCATCGCCTTGAGCAGGACCACTGATTCGTCCAAAGCCTCAAGGGCTCTGCGGCTGGCCTTGGGAAGCTCAGGCGCGATTTCCGTGAACGCGGGGGTGAGAAGTTTGAACTGCTCGGTCAGAATGGCCAGGTTGGTGATCAGTTTTTCGGTATCAGCGGCCATTTGAGGCGCCTTGATTTTGAGCATCGGCAAGACCTCGTTGAGCTCCTTGGTCGTGGTGGCCAGCTCGCCGAACACCACGCCGAAATGCTCGTCGCGGGTCGCCTGCTTGGACAACTTGATCACCTCGATGGACATCGTATTCAAGTTGCTGATCAAAGGCGTGAGTCGATCAAACAATCTAACCAAACTCTCAGTCCGGTCTTTGTTCAAGAAGGCTTCGGCGAGGGCCCGCAGGTTTCCCGCGGCCTCGCTCAACGAGCCCATATAAACCCCGAGTTTCCTGCCGCTCATCAAAGTCAGAAGATCCATGGACTCGACCGAACTCATCTTTGCGCCCGCCTTCAGCTGGGGCAGTGAGGACGATCCCACGGTGACTTCCATGATTCGCTCACCAATGACAAAGGGACGAAGAAGCTGGACGGAACTGTCCTCGCGGATCTTGTTTTCAAATCGACTGAAAACATAAAACTTGACCAGAATACGATTGTCGTCGGTGAGGTCCACCTCTTGCACTTCACCAGCGGGCAGGCCGGAGATGTGCACGGCTGAGCCCACATGGATGCCGTCGGCTGACTCGAAGATCGTCTGGTAAGCTGTTTTTGAATCAAACCAGCCTTGTTTAATGGCCATTCCCGCGATGGCAAAACCAAAGGAGCCGATCGCGCCCAGCACGAAGAGTCCAGCCATTCTTTCAAAGCGATTGAACTTCACCTTCAAGACGCCACCCCCGGAGCGATATCGCCAGGGAAATGATGGATCCGCTTGTCGTCGATCGCGATTTGCCGAAACTGCATGTTCAGCATGAATTTCTCGTCAAACGAACTCAGAAAAACGTGACGAAGATTTCCCGCGGCCCGCAAATCCGAAACCAAATCAAAAAAGCGGAGCCCGGATTCGAACCCCAACCCCACCGTGGGATCATCCAGCAACAGCACCTGCGGATGCAGGATCAGGGCGCGAATCAAACAAATGACCTTACGGACGCCTCCAGGAACAAGGGATGGCCGCAAATCTTTGTAGCGAAGAATCCCCATGCGATCCATGTATCGCTCGGCCCGCTTCTTCGCGTCTGGATAGGGGAGGACTTCATGATAGATGAGAGGCAACATCAGGTTTTCCAACATGGTCCGGTTGTGGATGACCCCACCCAGATCAAAACCGTAACCAATATTCAAACGGTAAGGAAGAAACTCCTCGAAAGTCATCGGCGTGGTGTCTTGCTCATTGATCAGGAAAGCGCCCCGCTGGGGGGACAACAAAACCGCCAGTAACTGCAGCAGCGTCGATCGTCCCGCGCCATTTTCCGACAGAATCCAGACAATCTCGTTCATCGGAAATTCAAATGAAGCGGACTCAAACAGCGGCGCCTCATTGGGATAAGCGAAAGTCAGATTTTCAAAGCGAAGACTTAGAATATCGCTCATAGAACCCCCAGCTTTCGCAGTTGGCTGAGGTAGAAAAGTGTCGTGACCATCAAATTGAAGACGACAACATAGATGATGCTTTTGACGACCGCCTGGGTCGTTGCGATCGGGACTTCAGTGGGACTCCGTTTCACCGACAGACCTTGGTAACAGGACACCACAAAAATGATCGTCCCGCTAAAGGTGTTTTTCAGAAGAAAGAGCCAAATATCCTCAAAGGCGACGGATCGGGTGAGAGAGTCAAGGTAAAACCAAAACGGCAGATTGTGCATCAGACGGGTCAGAAAGTAGCCACCCAGGAGGGAGATCACCACGAAATAGACGGCCAGTCCGACAACGCTGAGAACCCCACCCACAATGCGGGGAAACACGATGAAGCTGAGTGGGTTGATGCCCATGCTTTCGAGCGCTTCAATCTCGCGGTTGGCCCCCATGTTCCCAACTTCCGACGCCACGGCTGTTCCTGACCTGGCGATGACCACCAGGGCGGTGAGCAGCGGCCCCACCTCGCGAACAATGATCATCACGAGAAGCTTTCCGATCATCTCAGTACCCCCCAACAAATTCAGGTTGGTTGAAGACTGAAGAATGACCACACCTCCGGATCCCAGCGCCAACACTGAAATCAAAGGAAGCGCTTGCAAGCCGGTAAAATAGATCTGCATGGAGACCACACTGAAGATTGTGCGAAAACCCTGGGCCTGGTCGACAAAAGAGGCCCGAAAAGAAAGATAAACCATCAGGAGGACGCGCGCCGTGTACTCCAAATTGCGGGCCACCGAGCGGCCGACATTGTCGATTTGCGAAAGTAAAAAAGTCATCACTTACGAATCGGCTCGCCGGGTGCGGGACTTGCTATGACTTCAGGCTAGAACTCATCCGTGTTCTAGGGCGTATCCGCAAAACCGGGGCAGGGGAATTAGAAAGCCCAAAGAGAGTAGAAGATGGTCTTCCAAACTTCGGTCGAGTCATCCATCATCGAAGCCGAAGCGTAGGTGGCGGGCACCGCATGCCGGGTGAGTGAGATCGTTTCGGGATAAGACGCCCGAAAGGTCGTGTAAGCCCGATACATATGAAGAGCTGAAGTGATGACCGCCACCTTTTGACAACCCAGACCTTCGACAATGGAAAGGGTTTGACGGGCATTGCCGTAGGTGGTGGTGGAGCGCTTTTCCAAAATGATTCGGTCCCGCACCGGTCCCCAAATCAGGTCCCAAGGAGTCATCAAGTCCCGCAACTCCGTCCCTGGGTTGACCCCCGAAATGATCAAGTGACGGACCTGCCCGCGCGCCAATAAGGCGAACCCCTCACGCACGCGCTGACCGCCGCCGGTCAATACGACAGCGCAATCGGCCTGGGTGTCTTCAGTCCAGGAGCTGAGCTTTTCCTGTGAGATAAGAAAACGTGTCCTCATGAAAAGCAGGAACAACAGACTTGTGATGACCGAGCCCAAAAGAAGGGAGTGGTTAATTTCGGCTGGCCAAGACTTCAATTTCAACCTTCACCCCCTTGGGAAGAGCTGAAACGCCGATCGTTGACCGCGCCGGAGGAATTTCCTGAAAGTGGCGCCCGTAAATCTCATTCACCACCGTGAAGTCCTTTATATCGACCAGGAATATCGTCGACTTCACCACCTGCTTGAAGCTCAAACCCGCGGCCTTAAGAACTTCCTCGATATTTTTCATCACCTGTTCACACTGGGCTTTCACATCGTCACTGACCACATTGCCGGTCTTTGGATCCAAGCCGATTTGACCGCTCAAAAACACGAAGCCTCCCTGCTCAACTGCTTGACTGTAGGGTCCAAGGGGAGCTGGAGCATGTGGGGTTAAAATTGCTTTTTTCATGGCGAACCTCATTTGGTTGAGCTCGTTTGATTAAGCGCACGTGGCGGCTTCGCCGCCCACGCTGTCGGTAAAGAACACAAATTTTAGCAGCGGCCAACACAGCAATTTTAGGTGCGCTCTTAGAAATAAAAAATAATTCCTGAGCGAATAAAACTGTCGCCGAGCGTGCGAAAGCGAACCTTGTCCAGGCTGGTTACGGCCATTCCCGTCTCGAAGTTAAAACCCAAATTTTCCAGACCCGCGAAAAAGAACTCGCACCCCCCGACCGCGGCCAGCTCGTAGCCTGAACTCTTCACCGCGTTTTGCTCCTTGGTCAAAAGAGAAGCCGTGCCCCCCATAAAGAAATTCAGATGCTCCTCCTTGAATACAATTTTGCGGACCCCAAATTGAACACCAAAGGCTGAATTGTTATCCAGCGTGTCAACACCAATGGCTCCCAGGAGTCCAAAGTCAGAGGAGGGGTAAAACTGCAGGGCGATGGCCGACAAAGAGAAGGGAAAAGCATTTCGATAGCCAAGCCCCAATCGACTCGAAAGATCCTTCGCAGATGCCGGCGACAGCGCCAAAGGAATGAAAAAAAGAATCGTCAAACTTAAAAATTTGCAAATGAAGCGGGTTCTTAGTGCACGGGTTCTCACCCGGCCATCCTTACAAAGACACCATTGCAAAGTCAATGAACTGAACTTAGGGCCCGCGGCCGGACCTTTCGGATCAGGCGCGACTTGCCGATGAGGCCAATCAGCAACCACGGCGGCAGCGATGTTGAACGATCACCGGGCAAAATTTCGGCGGAGCGTGGGCGGCGAAGCCGCCACGTGCAATGATTTGTGCTTTTTCAATTGATCTTTATCGTGACACTTATGGCCGGTTCGCCAACCTCAGGATCTTGGGACGGAACTCCAATTCCCAATCGTCTTCCCGGAAATTTGACGGCCGCGCAAGCCGATACCATTCTGAGACTTGTCTCAATTGCCGAAAACGGCACGACCGAGTGGTGGAAGAAATATTCTTACATCGAGGACATTGGCGACGGACGGGGCTTCACCCTCAATATCGTGGGATTTTGCACCGGCACTGGCGATTTTCTTTGGCTCGTCAAAGACCTCGAGCGCTTCGCGCCTCACCACCCCCTCGTGTCCTTCGAACGAGCCCTTGAAAAGGTCAATGGCAGTGACAGCCATGCTGGCCTCACTGGACTTCCGCGCCTCGTCTCAACCCTGAATCGGGATGCCGACTATCTTCACGCCACTTGGGACGCCATTGTCCATTTTTACTGGGGGCCGGCGATGAGAATGGCGGAGTCCTTGGACCTGAAAACGGTCCTCAGCAAGGGGCAACTTTATGACATCCTTTTGAACATGGGGGATTTCAGCTTGCTGGAACAAGTTAAGGCCAAACCACCGTCAAAGGGTGGCGACGAAATGACTTGGCTGGCGGAGCTGCAAGCGCGCTGGCTCCATCATATCACCAAGGTCGACTTATCCTTGGACTCGGGACAACCCGACCGGGCCCTCCTGTGGCGATCTTTGCGAAAAAGCGGCAATAAGAAACTGCAAAGGCCGCTCAAGAACCTGCGATGTTACGGACAGACTTTTTCCATCGATTGACCGAAGCGAATGTCGCTTTTAAAATTGAACAATCATTGTCGGTGAAAGCGGGTCCCGGTGCAAGACAATGTTCGCAAACGCAACCAAGGCTATCTCCTTCTCAGTGTTACGCTCGCGATGGGTGTCACACTGATCATTATTTTAGGGCTGTTTTCGCTTCTTTCCCAACACGTCAGCGAAACAAGGTCACTGAAAGAAAGAATCGCGGCGCAGGATTTTCAGCTGAGCTTAGCGCGGGCTTTTAGCGATGGCACACTTTGTACATGGCTGCTCACGCAGCCAACGGCGGCGACTTTCGATTCAACCAATGCCACCACCGGAAATCCGAATGCACCTTCAATCCCTCTTACCACATCCACGATTCCAGTGACCACGGCGCCCGGGGCGCCGGCACTGATCACGGCGGGCTTGGCGATATCACCCAGTGCCCCCACGCTGATCCCGACGGGACCCTTCACGATCAATAACATCGCGGGCTCGACCAGCGGGTCGTATGGTCTTTTCCAAGGTACCTTCAGGGTCAATTTTGATGCAACCCAATCGGCTCAGCCCATCCACCCGGCCGAAGTGACACTCTCATTGTCCACCTCCGCCGTCGGCACCACCCAGACCATCACCGCCTGCCAAAGGCTCGTGGGATTTGACAGTTACAGCGTCGATATTGTCGCATTGCCGAACTTTAACACGCTCTGCACCGGAGTCATGCCGATGCCTGCGGGCGAATTTATGGCGTGCATTTCGGCATGCGATCGTTACTGCAGTACGGGATGCGCCCCCACTCTTGCCAATTGCCCTTCCACGCCTACCGCTGGCTTGAATTATTCCGGAGGAACAATCACTGAATGGTCGGCGATTACTGGGCAGGTCACCTGCACGTGCATCAGATGAAACAAACTGAAGCAACGCAATTTTATCAGGGCCAGGATGATCGGGATGATCAAATTGATCGGGGTGATCGGGGGCAGTCCATTTTGGAAATCGCCGCGGCCATCGGCATATTTTCAATTTTGATACTTTCAATCTTGGCTTCTTTATCCTATTTTCAACAACAAGCCGCAATGCAAGAAGAAAGTTTGGCAGTGGCTGATTTTCAGCAACAACTCTCCCACACTTTCGCCGATGGCACAATTTGCACGCAACTCCTCACGCAGCCTTCACCGGCAACCTTTGATTCGAGCAACGCGACCACCGGCAATCCTCTGGCGCCCGTCATTGTCATATCCAACGGCACGATCTCTGTTTCAACGAAGCCATCAGCCCCAGCGCTGGCAACTCCTGGCCAATCCATATCGACAATTTTGCCAAAACTTAAAATTGCAGCGACCAATCCATTCACTGTCAGGAATATTGTCGGGTCCTCATCGGGCTCGCTCGGCGTCTTCGTGGCGAATTTAGCCGTGGCGTTTGATCCGACAACTTCTCGCCTGCCATTGACGCCAGCGACAACACAAATCGTCTTGAAAACATCAGCCAGCGGGACCAGCCAAACCGTGACTGGCTGTCTCGAACTCGGCGGTTGGTCCGCCATCAACACGACCTTTGCGGTGATCACAAATTATCACAATGCCTGCACTGGAGCTGATCCGTCCACGTTCCCCGCGGCTTCCGCCGGCTTTAAAATCTTCAATTGCAATTCAGCCTGCCAACGCTATTGCTCAAACGGCTGCGCGCCTTCCGTGGTGAACTGCAACGGTTATTTCCCCGGTTTGGGTTTCAGCGGCGGCGCGATCAGTGAATATGATTCAACCGCGGGCACGGCCACTTGTCTTTGTATCAGATAGGCCCTCAGATAGAGGCCTCGGTCTATTTGGTGCAAGCACAAGTCGCTATCAAGTTCGTTTGATCCCACTCGGTAATTAATCCACCTGAAAAACCAAGGCCAGGCAAGCCCGGTCCTGAACAGTTGTTGAGGGTCGTTGAACAACCCCCTCCACAATATCGATTGCAAGCTTCGGTACAGGCCAGCATCTCCGTGGCGGAGATTGGAAAAGTGCCAACACAGAGCGTGTTAAATGGGGTCAAGGTTGCAAAAGGGACGTCAAATTTATTTAAGCCCGTCGTATTTTGACAGCCGCTCACCGTCTGGGTTGTGCCGACGGAATTGGTATTCAGGATCACCGACACCTGCGCCGGGTGAAGGGGCTGAACCGTGAATCTGTCGTCGAACTTCACCTGAAAATTCGCCACGAATATGCCGTACTTGCCGGCACTTGTTCCGACAATGCTGTTCAATTGAAAAGGGTTTGAAGACAAGGCCACCAAAGTTGAGGCCACGGGTGAAACGGCTTGACCGGCCACGACCAGAGTCGGGGCGGAAGGCGCGGTCGAAGTTGGAATCGTGGTGAGAGGCAACAAAACCGTGGGTGCGTTGGGATTTCCCGGCGTGGCGTTGGTCGAATCAAATGAAATCGCATTGGACTGGGTGAGGAGAAAGGTGCAAAGCGAGCCGTCACTAAAAGAACGGGTTAAAGCGAGTTGAAAATCATGCCGGGCCAATCTTTCTTTCAGCATTCTTCTGGCTTGAAACTGATTGTATATCAGAGAATTCAACGCCAAGAAAACAAAGGAAGAAACACCGAGAGCGATAAGCACATTGAGCATCAGGTGGCCGGAAAAATTCTTACTCAAACTCGCCTCGCCTCCCAAATAAGAAAGACGATCAAACTCATGAATGAAAGGACGGCGCCCACGCTAAAAGTCAGCCGCGCGCCCCCATAATCCCATAGCACTCCAGCCTGCGCGCTTGCCACGAAAAGAGCCGCCGCGCTGACCAGGTTAAACAGGCCGTAGGCTGTTCCGCGCCGTTCGACCGGGCAAGTGTCGGCCACCATGGCCGCCAGTGTCCCCTGGGTCAAGGCCAGGTGAAATCCCCAAAGCAATATCGCCAAGAAAACAAGTGGCAATCCCGTCGCCAGGGAAAGCAACAGATCCGCGATCCCTAAAACAACCAAGCCGCCCCAAAGAAACCATTGGCGGGGCCAATGGTCAGAGAGTTTGCCAACGGGATAGGCCAGAAAAGAATAAACAACGTTCATCGCCACCAAAACCAAGGGAGACTGAACCGACGACAAACCCAGATCGTTCGCCCGGACAATCAAGAAAGCCTCGCTGAAACGCGCCAACTGAAAAAGGGCTCCAGCAAATGAAATGAACCAAAACGCGGAACCAAAGCCCCGCCAACTGATGGATGCCGGGGTTCGGCTTGATGCTTTCGGCACCCCCAAGTCGGTGCCTTCACGAGCTTCGCCGCCCGAGGCGGCTCCTTCGGCACCTCCGCAGTCACCCTGAACTCCCCAAACCAATGTCCCCACCGCCAACCCCGCGGGGATGGCCGCACAAAAAAAGACAAAACGAAAATTGCCATTCGTCAATGCCATCAAAAGCAGAGCCGCCAGAGGCCCCAAAACAGCGCCACAATTGTCCAAGGTCTGGCGAAGTCCAAACGCTCTGCCCCGCCAGGCCGGCGGCGTCAGATCGGCGATCAAGGCATCCCGTGGAGCTTCCCGAATACCTTTCCCGCACCGGTCAATCAAACGCGCCCCCAGAATCAGCGGTAAACCTCCGGCCAGGGCGAATAAGGGCTTGCTGAGAGCGCCAATCGAATACCCTAAAACAACGAGAGGTTTCCTGCGACCGATCCGGTCACTCAGCGGGCCTGAGAATATTTTCGCGATCAAAGCTGTCGCTTCAGCCAGCCCTTCAAGTGAGCCCAAGGTGCTTAGGCTGGCGCCCATTGTCGTAACCAAGAAAGTGGGCAGGAGACTATGGATGGTTTCGGATGACAAATCCATAAAGAGACTCACCAACCCGAGAGCCCAAATACTCGACGGCATGGAATAAGTGTACAGGTTCACGGCGGTTTTTCACACCATTTACTTTGCCATTTTATTCAAGAATCAGACGATCGAAAACGGGTGAGCCAGTTTTCGACAATGGCATGGGAGTAACGGGCGGCCACGTTTTTGGTAAAATGACTGAAATTGATTGGCGCATGCTCATTGGCTGAATCAGAAATCGTTCGAAAAACAGTCATTGGCACGCCATACTCCGCGCAGACCTGCGCCACTGCCGCGCCCTCCATCTCCACACAAAGCGCGTTGGGTAATCTGGCTCTAAGACCTGCAGCCGCCATTGAACTCGTAAAGAATTGGTCACCCGTAGCGATTTCTCCCAGATAAACCGCAGGCTGCGCGAGGGCGAATTCTTCTTTGGCTTCGCTTGAGATCACGGTGGAGAACTGTTGTTGCACGAAATGCAAAGCGGCTTGCCATAAAGTTTCGCGGTCGCGAAGGTCGGTCGTAAGTCTTGTTTGTCGCAAAAGGGGAACTTCAAATTGCTTAAATATGGGCCGAGCATCCAAATCGTGTTGAACCAGTGATTCTCCCACGACGATATCGCCAATCCGCAGACGAGGATCAACGGCACCGGCGACCCCTGTAAATAGAAGGTGCGTCACGCCAAAGCGGGTGATAAGTTCAGTGGCCGTGACGGCGGCGGCAACTTTCCCCCAACGCGAGAACACCATGACGGTGGGAATATCA
>PSRN01000127.1 GCA_003176075.1 Bdellovibrio sp. | reverse complement strand
GGGTGGGTGTCGGAGAAGGAGTCGGGAGAGGTGGCGTCGGGGTCGGGGAAGGAATTGGAGTCGGTGGAGTCGGACTCGGCCTCGGGGTCGGACTTGGGCTTGGACTTGGGCTTGGGCTTGGCGAAGGTGTTGGCGACGGTGTTGGCGATGGCGAAGTCGGGGTAGGCGTTGGCGTTGGCGTTCCAGTCGAATTGAGAGAATGGTCGTCGTTTGTCCCATCTTGAGACGAAGAGCTTCTGTGGTCTCCAAATTGAGCCCGTCCACATCCGTATAAGACCATGGCCACAATCAGCAAAATCAGCCTTCGAGAGTCCATGCTTACCCACCTGTAGTCTTATCAATGCAAATTGAGTGACTGCTGAAATCGACAAAAAATGGGGACCGGCTCCATGAGCCGTCAAACGAGTCGTAGTCTCTAGTCAAGGGATAGGAGATAACTGTTTATTTGAACTCAACTTTTGTAGCTTTAGAAGGGGCCCAGGCGTTCGACAATCCAAAGTGAGTCACCCGTGGCGGGTTCGCACGCCCCGGGGGGAAACCACCGGACTGGCCTCCACACGCAATCCCTCCCATTCTTACGTCTTGCAGACAAGCATGCCCGCGGCGGTCTTCGGGCGCTCGATCAGCCGTTTGGCCCACGCCTGCACTTTTTTGAATTCGTCCAGGCCGAGCTTGGATTCAGCCTTATAAGACGCGCTCAGTCCATTCACCCATGGAAAAATGGCCATGTCCGCAATGGTATATTGCTCTCCGACCAAAAAACTCCTTCCCTGCAAACGCGTTTCGAGCACACCCAGGAGACGCTTCGTTTCGGTTGCATATCGCTCCAAAGGATAGGGATGATCGCACCTGTCCACCGCGTATTTAAAGAAATGGCCGAATTGTCCAAACATAGGACCGATTCCTCCGACCTGGAAGAACAGCCACTGCAGGGTTTCACTGTATAATCGGGGATCGGCGGGCAAAAACTTTTTCGATTTCTGCGCGAGGTAGATCAGAATCGCGCCCGACTCAAAAATAGAGAGGGGACGTCCGTCGGGACCGTCGGGGTCGACAATGGCAGGAATCTTTGAATTCGGATTGATGGCCACAAATTCCGGCTTAAACTGATCCCCCTTTGCGAGATTGACCAAGTGAGGGTCGTAGAGAATCCCCATTTCCTCCAGGGCAATTCCAATTTTCTGACCGTTGGGAGTCGCAAGTGAATAGAGCTGAATCTTAGACATAGGAGTTTTCCTTCTGCAATACAGATTATTTTCGCGCGGATCCCGCGGGCAATCAAGGTTCAGCCAGCCGTCGGGTGGTTGACCCCACTGTCTTTTTTTCACAACGGCTATGCATCGCGACTACTGAGTGCTAGAGGCTCGTTCTATGAAATTAGCACAAAGATTAAGCATCGGGGTCTTCCCTTCCTTCGCTTTTCTTGCCCTGACATTGTCACAGGCTTTTGCGGCGGGCCCTGGCCCAACGCCAGTGGCCTGTAAGGATGTCCAGAGGGGCCAGGCGTTGGGCATGTCAGTCGGCAAGTATGCCCTCCGGTTGCATCAGGAAATGCTGACCGCGGGACCGGAAGAGGAAAAGTCCATTGAACTTCGCATCGACGCCCTCCCTCAAGGGGCTCATCCGGAATTCGCTGGGGACCGCTGGAAAAGGTATGGTGTTGAGGTCGAACTCCTACCGAAAGATTCGATGCGCGATGGCGCTGCTAACGTGGGCAGCGAAGCCGCCGCGGATTTCCTAAAGGTGTCGGGACCTCGCCGAGCGGTTGTCGCTGCGCTCAGCGCACTCATGCAAGGACCTTTGAAGGACAAATACAAAAATACGAGAGTGATTTCCGAAAAATCCGTTACGGTTCCCAAGGACAAAAGGCGCAAAAGGAGCCCGGAAGACAAAGACCACAACATGTATCCGCAAGCGATGACTGTGGCCCACTTTGTCGGCAGAAAGGTACGCGCTGGCCTTGATGAAATCAGGGACGTGACAAGTGACCGGTACATGTGGAAAGGGAAGCCGTTTCTCATCTTGACCAGCGATCAGGAAGCCTATGCGGCTGTGATCGATGGAACGTATTTTCTGAATGATCCAACAACGGCAATGAAGAACTTTGCGCTGGAACTGGATGATCGACTTGAAGAGCCCCTTTCAGAACCAAATCTTAAAATTTTGAACGCGTTCGGGCAACAGGGATTCTCAGCCCCTCGCTTCAAGATTGAACAGTTGTCAAATTTGACCGAGGTTAAACATACATCTAGATACAACCTAATTAATGACTTCGTGAAACAAGGGCAAATTGTCCTTTTGTACTCCGAACCAAGCTTTCATCAAGGGCCTTTGATTCTCTTCTCTATGAAGGGTTTCGGCAAAGTCAGATTCGAGAAGGGAGACCGCCAGAGAATTCGCCGGGGGAAAGGGAGTGCCGTCGACCCGCGGCAGACGACTGGTTTCGGTGAGGAAGCGGCTGACGATGATGAGCTGGATGAGATCCCGCCAGTTGGCCAACTGGCGCTTGAGGCCGAACCTCTCGGCGAGCCAAGAGAGCCCGATCGGTCCGAAGTTGTTCAGAGCGTTCAGAAACCTGCCCGTTATAACGATGTTTTCAACTATGGCGGTCTCGCTCAGATCTCTGCCGGCAACACGAAAGCCATGGAGGCCATCGCAGCTTTAGAAAATGAAGCGTGGAAAAATGATTTTCAGGCTTTCGTATCAGAAAATTCTGTCGGCGCGCCCCAACGTCCCACATCGCACGGAAACAGAAAGATGCTCGTCTTTTTTAAAGATGGATTCCCGCCGATCTTCGTCGCCTTTTTTGAGAGTCCAATCGAACGCGAAGACGGAGGTAGAGATTTCAGGATAACATTTCTCAGCAGTGCGAACGTCGAAGTAGGTTTTCCTTTTTACTGGAATCGGCGAAGTCAAATGTTGGGGCTGAACGAACGGTCCTACGAGTTCAAATACCTTGCAAGGACCGATCGTCAAAGTTGCAATTCCTTTTCATCTTCACCCAAAAACATTGCTAAACTGAGGGACATCACGGGGCTGTCTCTGACTGATCTGAGAGAGTTTTTTCGACACAGTGAAGAACAGACATTGGCCTCCGAAGATTCAGGTGCGTTTTCGAGGGTCCAAAACACTCTTGGCGGTGAGTTCTTGATGTCCTTGCAGACGATCGGTAAAGCCCGCAATGTCATCCTTCGATTCAGGATACCTGAAATTCAAGAAGTTCCTGGCCGACTTGAACTCCTCGATGTTCAGCATGGCAACACCGGAAATACTGGCAATACTGGGCAAACGAAGGCCAATGAAGCGGCATCCGCCGCGGCAACTAGAATCCCAGATCCACCGACGCCAGTGGAGCTGAATGCGCTTGCATCTCAGGGTGCACCTGAACCTGCGCCGGCAGAAGATCAGACCACCCGTTTTCTGAAGCTATTACCAGAGTTGCCGCCCGAAAATCGCCCAACAATTGAGCTTCCCGGAAATCCACTCGGAAGATTCCTGAAGATTACAGACTCGGGCACAGAAACCGCATTTATAGAGTTCTTGCGAGCCAATCTGTGGACTGCGCAACCCTGGAACGGAGGCGAAAAACAGCTTGTTTACCGGATCGGCGGAAGACTGATTTGGTTTAGATTCACAATTGAAGAGTCTGCCACTGCGACCAAAATCAAAATCGCGGATATGAAGTACAGCAAATCCTCTCGTACAAGTTATTTTCAGCAGCTGGCAGATAAAACGTACGAGATCCAACCCTTTTTGTATGAACTTCCTGCATCGGCAAATCTTCCCCCGAGCTTGGCAGAGTCATTGGGAATCCAAGTCCATGGGAATCTTGGAGTCTGGATCGTGGGTCTTCCACTTGTGATGGTCGTCAAAGGCGAAAATTATCCCCTCAAAATTCTGAATGAGCTGTTGCAACAAACTGGACAACTTGAACGGGTGAGCGGTTCGATTCTAAAGACACAGCAGTTCCTAACCGTGGAAGGTTATCCCCGTGTTCAGCTTTATTTCGAAGCGAAGGACGGAAAACTCTTCTTTCTGGGATTTGGAGCTCCTCAGGGATAGAAATAGCAAAAACCGTGAGCCGCCGAAATCGCGCAAACCAATTCCGAGGTCCATTTCATTTCGATTTCGATTTCCATTTTCATTTCCATTTCCAGTTTCATTTTGATGAAGTCTCAACTCGGGATCACGAAATCCCGTTTTTCTGGAGAATTTATCGATCCACTGGTCTTCGTTTGATGAAAAAAAGACGGAGATGAGTTTAAACAGCGAAAAAGATTGAGCCTCGCATTTTCCGATGAATATCTGTCTTATGATGGTCATTGACAGGGGAATGAAATGACGCGGATTCGGAACGAAATGCAGGCCGTCTTTTCAATGGTTATTATTGCTGCATCGATCGCTGCGCCGATCGCCCTGTTTCAGAACTGCACGACAAGCTTTCGCCTCGCTGATTCCGCGTCAACGGCCACTGCAGGCAACGTAACAGATGGGATATCAGGCAAGACCTGCGGTGATAACTACTCGCCGGGACACTCGACCATTCATCGCCTGACCAATATTGAATACAACAATACGGTTCGGGACCTGGTTTACACTTCCTCAACTCCCGCCGATTCATTTCCGCCGCCGGTGGCCGGAATATCGGGTTACACCAATGATTCGACGGCCCTGCAAATCTCCGATCCCTTAGTGCAAAAATATTACTCGGCCGCGCAGTCGCTCGCGGCGGAGGTCATCGCCAGTAAAGGAACTTCTGGCGGAGCCTACGCAAGAATTTCTCCTTGCGGGATTAAGATTTCAAGCGCCACCCCTTCCTCGACATCAGCCTCCTGTGCTCAATCCACTATCCAAAGTTTTGCAACACGGGGTTATCGCCGCCCAATTACCGATGCCGAGCTTTCCAGCCTCTCTGCGATCTTCAACATGGGTTCCACATTTGATCAAGGTTTGGCGAACCTGATCACCGCGGTTCTGATCAGCCCCAAATTCCTTTTTGTATCCATCACCGGTTCATTTTCAGCCTCAGCGGGCGTGCCCTTTGCCATTGACGACTATCAGCTGGCCTCGCGCCTTTCTTATTTCTTGTGGCAATCGATGCCGGATGATCAGCTGATGCAATTGGCTTCGGCCGGTCAATTGAACAGTGACGCGACCCTCGGACAGCAAGTTCAACGGATGCTCCTGGATTCAAAGAGCCAATCTTTCCGACTGATGCTGCGGGATGAGTGGCTCAGTCTCGCGACGATCGCATTACCTGTGACCAACCTCGACGACAGTATTCGCCAATCGATGATCACCGAAGCCGATATGTTTCTGCAGGACCTGATCCAGAGCAATCATTCGTTCGTGAATCTTTTCTCGGCCAATTATTCGTTTATGAACAAGGCCCTGGCTGATTATTACGGGCTAGGATTTACCGGGAGCGATCCCACGCAATTCCAGAAGGTCTCATACAATGATCAGCGGCTGGGAGTATTGTCGCAAGGAGGCTTCCTCACGGCGACCGGTGGATTGGCGGCCGAAGCATCGATCGTCAGACGCGGGAAAGCGCTGGCGTCGGCGGTGTTCTGCACGCCGCCGGCCCCTCCGCCCAAACCACCGCCGGACCTGAACAACGATCCGACTTTGACCGGAAATCCCCGGCAACGTCTGGTTGCCGCGACGGCCAACTCCCCTTGCATCGGGTGTCACATGACCCTCAACAATTTGGGTTTTGGACTTCTGAACTTTAGCAGCTTCGGTCAGTACCGGACGACCTACACGACATTTCAAGACACCATTGACAGCAGTGGATCGCTCCCTGGAGTCGTCACCTTCTCGAATGGCATGGACATGTTGAGGCAGCTTCCGACGTTGGAGCAGGTGCAAGCCTGTTTTCCGCAGCAGCTGATGAATATCGCCACCACTCGCGCGGCAACTTCGGTTGACGATCGCTGCGTGCAGCGGAATATCGGAGCGGTGACTTCGACCGCCGCGTCCACATTTAGCGACGTCATTTCATCGATCGTCCTAAGCCGTCAGTTCCGCATGCAAACGGGAGAAGGCCAATGAGCAACTTCAAAATCGATCGCCGTCGGTTCATGAGTAGCAGCGGCTTGATCCTGACTCTTCCGCTTTTGGAAAGCCTCCCCCCCTTTCGCAAATTCGCCCACGCCTCATCAGCCACCGATCCCCGCCGTGCGGTCTTCCTCTATATGCCCAACGGAACCTACAATAAATCCAACGATGCTCCCTGGCATCCTTCCTACAATGGACCGCTCACCACCAATTTGCCGGACGTATTGGCGCCATTTTCGGCGAACATTGCCGATTTCTCGGTACTGAAGCAGATCAACCACAATGCCCGCGACCAGACGGATGGCAACTATTATAATTTTAACGGCAATGGCGGGGGCCATGTTTCCGCGGTGTCCACTCATTTATCGCAACAGGTGATCTCGACTCCTTCATCGTCCAGTTGCTCGATTTCGCGTCCTTCCATTGATCAAATCATCGCCCAGAACTCGGGAAAACCGAGCCTTGTGATGCACGTCGGGGGACTCACTTCAGGAGCTGACAACTCGCCTTTCGATTATTCGAATTACATTTCCTTCACCGGCGGAAAGCCGGTTCAGCCTTTGTATAATCCATACGATGTTTATAACAAGCTGCTCGCTCTCGTGACTTCAGGCTCCAGTGGCCAGTCGATGACGCCAGTGACCGCCCCAGCGGCGACACCCTCGCCGACTCCGGCTCAGAGTCCGCCTCCGAACCCAACTTCGGCCTCGGGGACTCCCGCAAATACACAAAAGAGCATTCTCGATAATGCGCTGGCGGATATCAACGACCTGAAGAGCCAGCTCGGCAAGACGGATCAATCCAAGCTCGATGATTTTTTGACTTCACTGAGGAATATTGAGAGCACCATCGCCACCACGCCAACAACGGGACCCACCCCGACGCCGACTCCAGGTCAAAATCCCGGCCCGACCGCCTGCACGCCTCCTTCTGCGCCCGCATCCTCGCTGAATAATTACGGTGGTGAAAACGTAAAGGATTATTTCACCCGCGTTCAGGCCTATTTCGACATGATTGTATTCGCGTTTCAGTGCGACCTCGTCCGCTCCGTCAGCTTTATGTTCGACGGCGAGGTCGGCGAGCGCATTTTGACTCCGCAAGTTCCGGCAAACCTGATTTTCAACAATACCGATCTGACGGCCGGCATGCATATCGGAATCGCCCACAACGGGGGCCGCTCCATGAACGTGACCAAGGATCATGCCTACATGTCCTTAATGCTCTACTTGGTGAATAAGCTGAAAGCGACCACTGACGCCAGTGGAAGCCCGGTTCTGGACAACTCGATCATTCATATGGCCTATGGAGTGAGTGCGGGTGACCATGGCGATGGCCATTCTCCGACCGTTGTGGCCGGCGGGAGAAATTTCATCCATCCGGGTAATAGCTACGATGCTTCCAGCTACGACCAAAAGGATCTTCTCTACACGATCGGAAATTATATGAACGTGGGCATCACCTCATTCGAGGGAAGTAGCAAGTTGGTCAACATCTAAGCGGGTCTGCAAAAAAGATTTCCGGTTCAATTGAAGAGCCAAGAATCATCTTTCTTTCGAAATAAGGAGA
>PSRN01000055.1 GCA_003176075.1 Bdellovibrio sp. | reverse complement strand
CACGAATTGAAAAGCTGCTTTTTAACGTTGAGTTGATTGCGCTTCTGATGGTGCTGAGTGGGCTGATCGGACTGCTGCTCGCGCTTTTTCAAATCCGCGAGCGCTGGAGAAATCTGATGACTTTGCTGGATCTCCTGGGCTGGAGCCCGCGACAACAATCGGATTTCATAGTTATTCAATGCGGACTTCTGATTGTCTTACCCCTGATTTTAGGTGTGATCACTGGAGTTTACTGCACGCCGCGATTCTAAGGGGTCTCGAGGTTGATCGTTCCATCAATCTTGAAAGACCCGGCGGATCGAATTCTCGTGGCGACAGCCCGACTTTTTCAGGCCGCTCTTTTGACCGCCGACAAAAAGCTGGCTGATTACCCCCACGTGCGGATTGAGTGGTAACGGCGGAGCGGCTGGCGACAATCTCGTGCTTGACCTACTTTTTCAAATAAGCACGGGCCTCGGCGATCCCACCGATGTTTTCGACATGCTTAAATCCCATGGATTGCATCATTTGCACCGCCGTGCCCGATCGGGCGCCACTGGCGCAGTGAAGTTTGTACTTCTTATTGCGGTCAAGTTTTTCGAGCTCTTGGGTGAATTTAGGACTCTTAAAATCGAGGTTGATCGTTCCATCGATCTTGTCCATCGAATATTCAGCGGGGGTACGGCAATCGATCACCACGAATTCATCGCTCACATTTTCTCTTCCCGTGACCATTTAATCCTCTTGGTTATTCCTCTTAGAATGACTGTTTGCTGACTGTTTGCTGACTGCTTTCTGATTGGTAGCATGTCTCTGATCGGGAATCGATCAGAAAATTCGATCACCGTGGGCGGCGAAGCCGCCACGTGCACGAAGAATCCGACGAAGACCCGAGGGGCAACCTAATCACCCTGCCCGCCGCCCTCTTCCCGCTCTTCTTCTTTTTCCTTGCTGAATTGCAAATCTTTTTTGCGGAAAGAACCCTCCGACCATGTCCGCAATTGGGCATTCCAGAGGGTCACCATTTTTTGCAATTCGGGCGGCATCGCGGCGCCTTCGGCGATCGTGGGCAAATGGTGCCGACTGAGCACCTCGTTGAGGCGATCGAATTCCCATTTCTTCAATTGCGCTGCATCTTCAGCCCGCAAGACTTTTGGATTCAACTCGGCGATATCCACTTCCCAGGTTTCATCAGCCTGATTCGCTTTTTGAATATTCACCTTCTGAATCTTAAAGAGGGTCCCCGAGTTGAAAACCACGTCCTTCACAGACACCTTTCTTTCGCTCCCGCGCAAAACAGGCGTCACATCACGCGCTGAAATCTGGTGAATAATGATCTTAACCGGAATCCGCTCACCCAATGATTTGACCAGGGCACGGTCAGGGGAAGTGCTGGCCGTCAAGAAGCCACGCTCCCGCCACACCTGGCCTTCTTTATAAAAAGTTTCGAGCTGATTCTTATGCTCATTGAAGCCAAGATAAACGTCCTTCTCTTTCAAGCGGGAAAGCTTTTGAACCGCCTCGACAAGATGATGGAAACGTTTAAGGTTCATTTCCACGTCAAAGTCCGTCATCTGCGCATCGAACTTGAGAATCATCCGACCTTCCAGATCAGACAAACCCTCATGATCGATCAGATCGGGAACCAACCGATTCACGGGGAAGTTGTTGGTGTACATGTCGTTGATCAGGTCGCGATCATAGGCGGGGTCAGCTTTAGCGGGAGTCTTAGCCAATCCTTCACCATGGTCTTGACGGTCTTGACGGTCTTGACGAGGATTTTTTGCCGAGGCTGCCACCAGTCCGACGAGGAAAAACGTCAGGAGCGCTGATCTGAGCAATGATTTTCGCAAAGCCGAACCCACGAATGACTCCTCCTGACCCGTGACGGTTCGCCAACCGTGACCGCCAAATTCCGCTGACAAATGTCAAAAGATTCAACAGCCTCTATCGTGTCCGCGGACCGATCGCCGGGGCCAACCCTTATGAGAGCAAGGGAAGGGCCAGGGAAGGGCCAGCGTACCTCACCCGTGGCTCTGCGGAGGTGCCGAAGCCACTTGTGGCGTAGGCACCGACTTTGCTCTTCGCCGCCCTCGTCTAGCCGCCCACTTCCGCATTGGCTGGGCGGCCGCCCAAGGCGAATCACATCTCTGAAGCGCAAAAAACCGAAACTAACTGATCGGAGCCAATAGCGCGGTACTGCAATTCTGTACCTACCTGCTGACTCATTTGCAAGGCTTCACGAAACTCCTTTTCCGAACCTACCTTCTTCGGTTCAGACATGACAGGCTGATTTAACACTGTCCCTGCGAGAACCATGGTTGCTCCAGGTTCACCTTCCATGATCTGAAGCTTAAGATAGTTGCCGTCTTTATCGCCTGAAAAGATCTTCAGAAATATGGGATGTAAAGAGGACAGGGGTGTTGCGGATCACAATACACCTCTCGGCATGACAAAGATGAAAATCAGGTCTAAAAAGCCTCTTTATGTCTGTCCGAGCGCGCCCCAGCGACGCATTGGCCATCGCAAAGATCAATACCTGTGGAGCACTACTGGTTTTTCCGATCAAGAATCAAAAGACGCCAAAATCCTTATGGTCAGAATTTTTTCCGCGAACACCGATGAGGTGGGAATGGGACGAGCACGGTGATCATCGAGTGAGTGATCTGTGGCATATGATGAAACGACTTTCAAGCAGCCGGAACGTGGTTTATTCCAAATGGTATCAAGGTCGAGCCACCTTCTTTTCCCATCGCCTCTTCACTGCGATGCTCACACTCTTCCACCGAAGGTTCGAGGACAAGCACGCCTTACAGGCCCTAAGCCCTGCGCTAAGCCCCTGGGCGACAAAAATTCTGGAAATCCTCGAAAACGATGCCCCTCTATCGACCAAAGAACTCAAACGGATGACCGAATTGCAAGGGCGTTTGAACGAGGGAATCTATAATCAGGCCATGCGCGAATTATTCAAACATCTGTTGATCGTTGGCTTTGGAGAAGTCGAGGACGGCGCTTTCCCTTCTCTCGCCGTGGGACCCACGGCTCATCTTTTTGAAGATCTTTGGAACAAAGCAAAGACACTCACACGGGATGAAGCGCAAGCCACCCTTGATAAGTTTCTGCCCCTGGGCACCCCCTTCCGCCGGCAGTTCGATAAGAACAGATAAGAGCGGACTAATTTAGACTAAGCCAGTGCTGGATGAATGACCCAATTTTCCACGACAGGCGAAAAAAGATAATCGACAACATCCTTCGCGCTATAGCTGGTCCGTCCGTCGCTCAACATACGTGAAACAAAATTGAGATCATCGCCGGCGGTGAGAAGCGGAGGCTCCACGCCACCGGAGCGGACCTGCCCCAGCCCGATATCAGTCATCAGAAAGTTGCAGAGGCATTTGCGCCCGACCGTGTCTTCAACAGCTCCCCCCTTGCGAAGGTAGTCAGCCACAGGCTCGGCCGGGCATCGCTCGCCAATGGAGCCGTCTTCTTTCTTGTAGCATGTCCGCAAATAACCCAAATCACAGCAACGCCGGCGCCCCTCGAAGACTTCGCTTTCAGACGCCGTTCCCGACATCCGCACCACCTTGAAGGGAAAGCCCGTCGGCGAAGACCGTGCATCGGTATAAACCCAGCCTCCCTCCGGCGGTTTTTGCGTGGCGATGGCGCGAAGAGTTTTTTCCCGCAGAGCCGGGTCCAGGCCCGATTCGTCGCAAAAAGCAAACAGCGTTCCCACTTGAATTCCTTGCGCGCCTGCCTGCCTGATTTCGTGAAATTTCTCCGGCGTGGCGGCCTGCCCGGCAAACCAGAATGGCAGATCCAAGGCCACCATTTCAGCAAAAGCCACTTCATCGCGCTGACCGTAAACCGGCTCACCCAGACCATTGAGCCGCAAGGGCCCGCGCGGAGGTGCGTTGTGCCCGCCGGCCACGTGGTGTTCAACCACAAAACCATTGACCGCGCCGGTGGCTTTCTTCTTGAGCGTCATTGCCAAAGTAGAAGAGGACACAATGGGAAGAAAAAACGGCCGTCGCAGACTGGTCCTGGCTTGACCATCCATCACCACCGCGGGATCAAATTCCATAATCGCCGGTTCCCCGCCATCCACTGTGATGCGAAGTTCCGCTTTCTTATTTTGACTGAGAAGGTCCAGCGCTCCCGGAATCTCGCGCGGAATGCCGGCCCCCATGATGACATAGTGAACACCGGCGAGAATCGCGCCATAAAGACAAGCCAGATTGGGGAGTTGAATCTTCTCCAGAAGATTGAGCCCCACCAGCCCTTGGTGATCTTCACGGGCCAGAAAAACCTCGACAAAACTTGCGACCACGGTGAGTTGCAAAAGGTCCAGCGAAGGACGAAGGGAAAACATCGGCACGCCTTTGTAAGGCTGAGTGGCCGGACGGCCTTCTTCAAGAAAATACTTAGCGAGAATTTTTTCAGCAATGGCCGGCGCCGGAAAGGCCTTCAGCGCTCTTCGTACATGCCCGCCCACATCGCCGTCTTGCAGACGACGCGCCAGAACTGAATTGATCGCCGTACCCGAAACAACTCCAAGGTGGCCCAACTGGGAAACAACGCGGGCGAGCCGCCAGTTGGAAACTCCGATTCCCATCCCACCCTGGATTAACAGTGGATGCTCCATAGGCTCTGCCTCCGAGCCGGCATTGTCGCGTAAATCCTTTGTAAAACAAAGAAAATTTCTTTCGACTCACTGAACTATTGAAGGTGGTAAAGCGGTAAGTGAGAATCATAAAAAAGGTGATTAGCTTTTTCCTTCTTCATCAACGCTTGATTGCTTCAGTCGTGAGCGTTCTGCTTCTCGCTCTTCTTGTTTTTCTTTGGTTGCTTTTTCGTCAGCGCCGGATTCGAAAATGGGTCGAAGCTTTGCGTCGCGCCGAAACTCTGCCAACGTGGGCATTAGCGGTCCAGGTGAGGAAAATCGGCGAGCTGGAAATGGCCTACTGGGATCTGGGCAAGGGTAAGCCGATTCTTCTTGTTCATGGCATTGGCGCTTCAAAATTTATTTGGCGCAAAGTTATTCCTCTATTGGTCGAGAAAAATCATCGAGTAATTGCTCTTGATCTTCCCGGTTTCGGTGAGAGCCGGGTGGCGCCCGTCAACGCCTACGGCCTCGACTCGCAAGTCGAAGCGCTGCAAAGCTTCATCCGCGCCCTTCGTCTCGAACGTCCGGTGTTGGTTGGCAGCTCGATGGGTGGGGCGATTTCACTTTGGCTCGCCAAAAAATATCCCGACCTTGTTGGCGCCCTTGTCCTCGTTTCGCCTCACGTGGAGTCTTTTCGCATTCCCCGCTCCCTCCATCATCTGTTCAAGGTTCTCAAGCCGCTCAACCGAACCTTGACGGCGAAAACGATGGAAGTGTTCGTCCGCGCCGTCGTTTCACGGCAGGAGTTTGTCACCCCCGACGTCGTGGCGGCCTATCTGCGGCCCTTTCAAGAAAATCCACTCACTTGGACAGCCTTCGGCGCGTCCCTGCAACTTTTGGCCGACCGCCGCCTCCATCATGAGCTCGGCCCACTGCACGCTCCTTGTCTGGTACTCTTTGGCTCCCGCGATCGTCTGGTGCGGCAAAAAGGCATGGAACGACTGGCGAAGGCCATGGATTGCCGACTCGTCATTCATAAAACGGGCGGCCACCACTTGATGGAAGACGAGCCTGACTGGATGGCTCAGCAAATCCTCAAGGCCGTGGAGGCAAGGAAGAGCGTGCCCCCCGCTCCTAAGAAACCGATCGCGCCGTTTCGCCCATGCCTCCCAAGGACTCCTCGACCGGTTGGCTGAGAATTCTGCTGAGCAAGCCATTGACCAAAAAGAAAACCAGGCCCGCCGCGATCCCCAGCCCCGTGAGCAAAGTAAAAAAGGCCTCTTTCGACATGATTTCATAGTAGCTGCCGATGTAGCCCGAAAGATAATTGCCGACAAAGCTTGAAAGAAACCACATGCCCATCATCATCGATACAATCCGCGGCGGCGACATCTTCGACACCAAGGATAGACCCACCGGCGACAGATAGAGTTCGCCGATGGTGTAAATCCAGGTTGAACCCACGAGCCACAAGACACTGCCGCGCTCCTGGCCCGGCAGCAGGTTCGCCGCCAGGATCATGACGATAAAGCTCCCACCCAGAAGAACGCAGCCGATTCCCATTTTGGATACGGCGTGGGGCTCGCTGCCCTTGCGGTTCTGCCAGCCCCAATAGCGATCCAGAACCGGGGCAAACATAAAAATGAAAGCTGAATTGAACGACTGAAACCAGGTCGATGGCATTTCCCAACCGAAGAAATTCCAGTCCGTTTTGTCGTCGGCCCACAACTGCAAGGTATTTCCTTGTTGCTCGTAAATGGCCCAAAAAACAATATTGAGGGCGCACAGAAAGACCAGGGCGCCCACCCGCAACCATTCATCGCGGTTAAAATGAGTCTTCGTTGCGGCTGAATTCGCCGCCGACTTCGCTGCGGTGTCGTGCTTTGAAGGACTTGTGTCCCGTGAGGGGCTCGTGTCCGGCGGCAAATATCGCCGGCCGAAGTGATAAATGGCAAGTCCCAGCAGCATGCCGACCCCGGCTGAAGCGAAGCCATAATGCCATCCCCACAGCTGGCCTAGAGTCCCGCAAATCAAAGGCGACAAGAACGCCCCCAAATTGACTCCCATATAATAGATGGTATAGGCGCGGTCGCGCAGCGGGCTTCCTGGCTCATACAGGTTTCCCACTTGCGTGGCGGTGTTCGGCTTGAAGCAACCGTTGCCCAGAATAAGAAATAGTAGCGCCACAAAAAATTGGCTTTCAATAGCCATCAGGAAATGACCGATCGCCATCAAAATGGCGCCAGCATAAACCGTCCGGCGCTGGCCCCAAAACTGATCGGCCAGAGCCCCCCCGATCAGTGGCGTAAAATACACGAACCCCGTATACAGACCGTAGACTTGAGAAGAGAAAATCTGCGTGGTGAGCTGATCGCTGATGCCGGTGGCGCGAACAAACCATTCCACGAAGGCGCGAATGTAGGAATACCCGAAAATGTCCAAGCCTTTATCCGCCTCACTGAGAAGGTATTTTGTCATATAGAGAACGAGGAGAGCGCGCATTCCGTAGTACGAAAACCGCTCCCACATTTCAGTGAAAAAGATGATGTACAATCCCACCGGATGACCAAAGATCTTTCTTTGATCCGCGATCGGTATCTGAGTTCGATCTCGATCTCGATCCACAGCGATCCCTCCTCCTGCGAACTGGTGGCCCTAGCGGCCAAGCAGGCAAGCTAGCAAGCAAGTGGCCAATCTGCCTCGCGGCCTGGCGCTTTGCCAGGCCAGCGCCCCCACCTTCAGATCTTAATGGTCCCAGCCCGGCATTCAAGGGGAATCACGAACAGTCCGATAATTCCTGGAGACTGCAAGAACGACGCCGGCGTGGGCGGTGAAGCCGTTATAGGGGTGCCGATGTGAAAAAGCTCGAAAAATTTACCAGTTGATCGATTCAGTTCAGCTGATAAATATGAGGCGCGCAAATTCTTGTGGTAAGTAACTTCTTATTAAATGAAGATTTTGGGAAGAGGGTTCAGCTCAATTCAGATTGTCTTTCTTTCTTTATTCGCGGAGATGGGGTTCCCCCTCCACGCCTTGGCAACCGTTCGTCAATGCTCCGAAATAACCTCTCGCCGGGTCAAATTCATAACAACGCAAGAAATTGCTTTGTGGCGTCCGGTCAAGTTTTGGTGGGCGCAAACTAAATTCAACCTGTCTCCGACCGTGCGAGCTATGCTTGCGGAGGCGGTAAACTCGGCACCAACTCTTAAACCAGCTCAATTCAGTGTCGAGGAATTGGCGGGAATCCTGCGATTCGTGCAAGATAAAATCAAGTTTGATCAGAAGATGGTGGATTTCCCTCCTCCATTGTTCAGCCAAGTTCTCCGCGGGGGTCGAGGTGGCTGCGAGCATTTGGTGAGCTTGACCTCAGCGATCTTGCAACTGCTATCCATTCCTCATCGAATTGTGGGGCTGCACCCCGAAGGCGAAGAAGGGCATCTGTGGATCGAGACGATGGGCCAGGTTGTTTTTGTTATGGATCCGAATAATGGTGTTTATGTGAAACCGATATCGAGGGTGCAAGAATTGGCGAAGGACGATGCCGATAGCGTCGAGGCGGTTTGGTATCTCAATCCTCGACGTGTCCCTTATGAACAGCCGATTATTGTACGGTCGAGTTCTGACAACGGGACAATTGTTCGAGCACCCCGATAACTGAAATACCAATCAGTAGGTAAAGTGAAAGAACTCGTTGCTTTCCCGACCACTAACCTGCACAAATTGTCCGCCGGCCCTCACTTCGTAATGTTCATAGATCCACTGACCCGATTCGAATCGTTTGACTGTAAAATAAGGTTCGGCAGGATCAAAAACCAATTTCTTTTTGCCATTTGTGATGATGGCCTTATCCCCTTCCGATGAAACTTTAATAACACGAGTATCCGTGCCGAGCAGCCTTTTAACAGCGCTGCCGAGATCATCAATGTGCTGACTGATATCCAAGGGCGAGCCTTTCCGCCCCAAATTACGGTCGCTCGCGCGATTCAAGGCTTTCGGGAGAGCCTTTTCAAGCTCATTACTCAGCTGTGGGAATAATCCTCCCAAGTTGAGACTTGATATCCGCTGAGCCGCCGCAGACTTTCTCGTGGCAGCCAAGTTTCGACCGACAACAGGAAGTTGTTCAACCGCCTGACGAACGGCATCTTTGCAGCCAGTAGGATCTCGCCTTTCAATCCGCTTTAAGCAGTCGCTGATGGCTGCCCGAGCCTTTTGGACGGCGGCAATATTCGCCAAGGGATTTTGCTCGGCCAATAGCTTAAGGCGATTTTCGTATTCCCTAACTTTACTTGATATCTTTGCCACGACCCTTACCAATTCTGTCGGCTTTTGCTTGGCGTTGGCAAGCATGCTTTCGAGGGCTTTCAAATCCTCATTAACTGTACTGGTGGCTTTGCCAGCCGCACCCCCCCGTATAAACGCCTGAGGCTCGCCTGCAAGGAAGCCAGAATCCTCCGGCATCTCCTCGAGCAATCTTCTAAGCTTCCTCCGCAATTGGCCAAATGTGTAGTTGCGTTTTCCGGCATCCGAAACGAGATCTTTGCCCTTCTCACCTATTCCAATAATGTGTGATTCATAAACTCTCTTAGCCTGTGCATCGGTGAGTTTGCGACCCGCAATTTTCTCGGCCAGCGCGCGGGTTTCCATGAAATCTTTAGTTTCTTCCTCGCTGAGTTTTCGACCCACAATTTCCTCGGCCTTCTCGTGTGCTTTTTTGAACTCGTTAGCTGCTGCCTCGGAATGTTCGGAGGCGCCCGTGCCCTTCTCGGCTCCTGTGCCATTCTTGACGGCGGCTCCACTTTGGTCGGCGGCGCTTCCCCCGTTCTGCGCGCCAGTTCCACTTTTTTCGATGGAGCTTGTGCTTTTTTCAGCGGCAGCTCCAGCTTGATCAGCGGCAGCTACACCTTGGTCTGCTGCGGGCACGGTTCTTTCGGCTGTGGTCACGGCGGTTGCGCTTTTCTCCACGGCCTGCGCCCCGCGAAACCCCCGAGCGATATACCCGGCGACAGCGACAACCGGAACCTCCGAGGCTGCCGACAGCCCCACATTCACGTTCTCCCGCCAAGCTTTGTCGGCGCTTGCCTTAACTTCAGAGGGACTTGTCGCGCCTGACGCTAGGCCATCCTGAAGAACGGCTGCCTGATTTCGAAAATTTTCATAGCTTGCTCTTGCCATGCCAGCGGATACGCCATTCCCGGCGGCAGCGGCAAAGCACATCGCCATCGTTGCTCCAGCCGTGAAAAAAGCTCCAGCAGCACAAAGAGCGGCCCCCCCAAGACCCAGTGCGAGTGAGATTCGATTGTGCCATCTTCCATCGGCTCGCAGGCGATTCTTAATATCGTGATAAGCATCGCACAGGTGGGGATCATCCCGCAGCGCCTCACCGGCGGCCGCGGTATAAAAGATCAGCTCTTGCGCCTCGGGAGATCGCGGCGAAAGCTTATCCAGGTCCTTCTCTGATTGTGCTAAATCCGGAAGCCATTGTTTTTGCACCAAAACCATATTCTCGGGGGACGGATTCTTTTTCTGAACATAGGGCAACCAGGGATAACTGCGGACGAGGTCGTCAACCTGTCTTCCATAATCCACAGATCCCTTCTTATGTTCCTGCTGGCGGGCTACGGCCTGTCGATACTGAGTGACGAGATCTTGAATCTTAGTCGAATCGATTTGCGCCAAATCATTTTCATGAGCAAAGCGAGAGCGAAGGTTCATGGAGAATTTAATCGCCTTTTGTTTAATGGCGGAAATCAACTGATCGCGCAGTAATCCATCAAAGTATTCTGAATCGGGGCTGGAATGCGAGGAAGCGATTTTCCGGCCTGGCGCCTGGGCGGGAGCATCAGGCCCACAAACTTGTTCAGGGGAAATATTGCTGGCGTTGGCCGCAGCGGACCCGATGGGCTTGGTGTTCACCTGAACACGTTCTTCAGCATGAGCCGTGATCCCCGCCAAGCCGAACGAAATGATCATGATTATGGGTATGGGCAAGAGTTTTAGAAATTGAAGAACCGCATTCTGCTGAATCACTTGAGGCCCCCCAGGCATTATAAATGCAAACTCAATGCCTCACTTGAAGAGGCCGGCTGACGCTTTTGGATTTTTTGGCAAGAATTCGATGTCGACAACTGCTTCGTTTGACCACATCTCAACACATTCTCAGGATGAGACAATAGGATGGCACCATTGAATTGGCGGGGTATCAGCGGGCTAAAATATTCCGCCGCGGAACAAGCAATTTCTACATTTACGACACCGACGCCAATTGGTTCTCGGCGGAAATCCCCGTGCAGGCGCAGACAAAGTGGACTCCCTGAAATTCCAACTCACAGGAATTCAGCGGCGTGACGGCGAGGGCTGAAATTTGACCGGGAACAACCGTCCCCGGGGATTGGCAAGCCGCTGTGTATCCCGTATCCACTAACTCGCGCAGGGTTTTGTGGACGGCGATATTGACGAATTCCTGCAACCAATTTTGCGGGACAACAGCCACCGAGGACGGCGGATAAGTATTGCAGGTCTTGAAAATCTCCATATCCCCAGCCTGGCGCACGCTGATCGAAAGAAAGAAATTGTCACCTTCAATCTGAAGGTTCGCGAAGGCCCATACCTGGTAGGGTTGAAGATCAGGGATCGGCGTCTCATGCGCATCCTTGACCACGGTACAGCCTTTGGACTCGGGGGCCAGCTGCGAAATCAGATCGGCGACTTTCTTGCCCCACAACTTCGCCAACAATTGCGGGCGCTCCGACCCGGACGGCGTCGTCGGGGCGGTTGGCTTGTGCAATTCATTCAGCTGATGGGCCGAGATCGCGATGATGAACCTGGCCATGCCGGAAACTTTAAGGAAAGTTTTGGTTCGCTCGGTGCAATTGAGAGCCACCAAACGCAGGCCCGCCTGGCGGGCGTAAGTCAGCAGACCACGGCATACCTTGAAGAATTCGTCATCCAATTCGAACTTCTGTTGCAGATCGAAGGCGACAAAGCGCAGAAGTTCGCTCCCCCCGGATTTGAACTCGACGGACAAAGACTTCATCAATCCGTGCATCGCTGGACGGGTCAGGGGCGCCACCCAGCGCACCAGCAGGAATTGCGGAAAACGATGAATCTCAAAAGAGGGTTTATCCATCATGCTCATGGGACTCCAGCGTGGGGTTCATATCTCATGATCCAATCAGGCGGCTCAGCTTCTCGGACAGCAGCTGTTCGGTCAGAGGTTTAACAATGTAATTGGCGGCCCCTTCCTCAATTGACTCAAGGATGGTGGTGCTCTGTTCTTCCGCGCTGACCATGATCACGGGAACGCCGCTCGTGTCCGGGTCCGCTTTGAGTTTTTTAAGGACCTCCATCCCATTCATCCCCGGCATATGCAGGTCCAGGAAAATCAAGGTGGGAGGCTTCCCGGCCTTCACCAGCTCCCGGATAAGGTTGAGACCCCGTTCACCGGAGTCCGCCTCTCTCACATTGGAGACGTTCATCTTCCGAAGAAGTTCGATGAGAAGAGCCCGGCTGGCGACCATGTCATCGATAACCACGGCAAGAACGGATTCGAATTTCATGTTAATCTCCGATTAACCAGCCAATTAGCCAACCCATTAGTCACCCAATTAGCCACCGAATTAACCACTCGTAACCACTTAACAAAATAATATCCCAAGGGTCCTCTCTTCGCCAAGATTTTCCGCTAACTGGCGATCTTGGTCGAGGCGTTGGTCGAGGCGTTTATCAGTTCGTCGTAGCTGTCTGGAAGCTCAATCACGAAACTTGTGCCTTGGCCCCGCGTGGATTTCACACGGATGTTCCCTCCCAGCGCGAGGCACTCTTGCTTGAGCGAGGAAAGACCCACGCCACGTCCCGAGATATCGGACACCTCAACTTTAGTCGAAAATCCTGGATCAAAAATGCTCTGCAGGATCTCTTGATCAGTTTTCTTCTCAACGAAGAGGTCACCTTTCAATTTCCGCAAGCGCTCACGCACTTGCTCCACGTCGATTCCCCGGCCGTCGTCACCCACGACAATGCGAACGAACCACCGGTCGACCGTCGGAAACCGCTCAAAGGAAAACTTGAGCGAGCCCGCCTCGGGTTTGTCCACGGCTCTCCGCTCGGGCGGCGTCTCAATTCCATGCCCCAGGGCATTGCGGATCAGGTGAACCATATTGCGAAAGACTTCATGGTAAGGTTCGGCATAAATCGGCAAGTCACCGTTTTCAAATTCAATGGCCCCCACCTTCTTACCAAGACGAGCCGCCAAGTCCTGAACAAACTGGTTGTAGTGTTTGAAAAACCAGCCAATCTGTTGGGCCACCCCGTACTTGATCAGGTCATTGCGGAATTCCTCCGGAATGTCGAGCTCACTCATCAACGTGATGAGTTCAATGATTTTGGCTCTTTGTTCACGAATAACCGCAAGATCGGGCCCCCCGCTGCGCAGAGTGATGTCGTAAAAGAACATGCGGGCCTCCAGCAAGAGCTCTTGCAAACGGGCGATTCCGTCGTCCATCTTTTGCTCGAGGTTCACTGATTTGGCCGTCGCGTAGGAGCGAATCATCTCCTCCACTTGATGAGCCTGATGGGTCACCTCATCGAGAGAAAATATCGAAGCTTCTCCTTTGATCGTGTGGATGACCCCCGTCAAATAATAAAGATCCAGAGGTTCCGAGTGAAGGTTGGCGAGAGCCAAGCGCAGCTTCGAGGTGTCCCGATCCGCTGATTCCAGAAAATTCTCCAACGCCTGGCCCATTTGCGAGGCTTTCACAATAAAGTTGGCCCGACGCTCGCGATCTTTGACTTCCCGTTGCGCCTTGATTTCCTCGGTCCGGTCGGTCGCGACCAAGACAACGGATTGCAGTTTTCCGGCCGCATCGTTGAGCGGATAATAGCGCAGCTCGATCACCCGATCCTTGCTGTGCTGGTAACGGGCCGGCCCCAGAGAAACCGCGTCGGCGAAGGGGAGCTTTCCCGCGGACAGAACACCCAACCACCGATCGAAACTGCGGGACTCGCCCTCGCTCAAGTGAAGCACTTCGCGCATATGTTTGCCGTTGGGCCGCCCTTCAAGCACCGTCAGGCAACTGGCTGAGGAAACATCCTTGCAGATTCCGTCGAGACCAAACATCAGAAAGCCTTCCTTGACACTGTCAACCATCGCTTGGATCGTCTGCCGCGCGTCCACCAGCTCTCTGGTTCGCTCGCTCACTTTCAGTTCAAGTTCGTCGGCGTAGAGGTAAACCCGTTCGCGGGTTTCATGCATTTCCCTGGTTAAGGAGTTAAAATCCCTGGCGATCCCGGCAAGCCCCTCCGGCGAATCGGCAGGAACCTCAATGGGCAAACCATCCTGGCGGGAACGGGTAATGGCGGCGGAAAAATTTCGCAGGCGCCGGCTCCGCCCCGTGTAGAGGGCGGCTTCATTCACCACATAGGCGAGAGCAACAGAGGCGATGACCCCAGCGATCGGGTCCGCCGATTCCCTGAGCCCCAGCACGGCGCCCGCCAGGAGCGAAAATAAGAGAAGACGACCCAATCCGGCGATGAGTGAATACTTGAAATAAGAGAAATTTTTACCAACGTTTTTCAGCAAGCCTCTCCCCACAAACAAGGCGGCGCCTCCGCAGCACCCCGCCTTGACCCCGCCATCGGTTCCATTCTGTGATTATGTCTCAGGCCCTCAGCCGGCCTGGAGGGGGAACATCTATGGCTGTCCATGAGCTATCGGAAAAACAAATTGGCAACATGACACTTCTTGAAAAAGACACGTGGTGGCTGAGAACTGTCTACAGAGGAGACATGCCACAACTGAACCTTCGTTCAGGTCTGACCGGGATTTTTCTGGGAGGCATACTCAGCCTCACCAACCTCTACATCGGCATTCGCACCGGCTGGGCCTTGGGCGTGGGGGTCACCGCGGTCATTCTTTCTTACGCGCTCTTCCGGGTTTTTTCGATTCTCAAGATCGGACGGGAAATGAGCATCCTCGAAAACAGCGCCATGCAGTCCGTCGCCACCAGCGCCGGCTACATGATGGCCCCCTTGGTCGCTTCCATTCCGGCCTATATGATCGTGACCGGCGAAGTGATCCCGATGTGGCAAACGTTGATTTGGATTTGCCTGCTGTCTTTGCTCGGTGTTCTGTTCGCTTTCCCAATGAAGAAAAGATTCATCAATGACGAGCAACTCCCCTTTCCGGAGGGGCGGGCCGCCGGTATTGTTTTGGATCAGCTGCACAGCGATCTTTCAGGCCAGGAAGGGTTCTTCCGCGCCAAGCTTCTGATGGCGGGCATGGCGCTTTCATCGATGACCGAAATGATGCGGAGCCAGCCCCTGATGAACACCCTGCGCCTTGGCTTTTTGTCTTTGCCTGACCACTGGGATGACTTTATTTACCGATTCGCGACGCCTCACCTGATGGGAACACCCTTGCGTGATTTGACGATTCAAGTGGATTCCTCCGTCGTGCTTCTGGGCTCCGGCGGCTTGATGTCGAAGAAATCCGGAATCTCGCTCCTGGTCGGGGCTTTTTTGAATTATTTTATTTTGGCCCCCTGGTTGATTTCAGCGGGGATTATTCACGGCACTGGATTTAAGAATATCCCGCAATAAAGTTTCCAGTGCAACCAAACGGTTAACAAGCTGAGTTGAAGATGGCCACCTGACGGGCCG
>PSRN01000219.1 GCA_003176075.1 Bdellovibrio sp. | reverse complement strand
TGCGCCCTTAGCTCAGCTGGATAGAGCGTCAGCCTCCGGAGCTGAAGGTCAGAAGTTCGAATCTTCTAGGGCGCACCAATTTTCAGAGTCCATCATCACGACAGTGAAAACGTCAGGGAAAAGTGCCTATCTATTATAGTTCCGTTAGCGGCTAAACATTCGAATAGTTCGCTATAGACGTTTGATTGGTTTCGACATCGTCGGGTAACTCCATTTTGATATTTCAATCCTGCGATGATCCCCCAGCATCTTAATAAGTCAGATGTCGAAGAAAAGACCTCAATGCAGACATCCGTAGCCTCTTCATTAAATGTATAGTTGTCTGCTAGGTTTATGCATTCTTGGGCAGGAGAAAAGCGACCACATAACGAACGAATCTTTTGGTTGGAATTTGCACCAACACTCGTATCACAGAGTGTATCTGGAACAATCCCAATTCGGCCACCTCGATCAGTCACTTCAAAACAATGACCCAACTGACGTTCATAATGATTTGCCATGGCGACGCCACGGCAAAAACAAATTATGGAAATATATGTCAAAAACTTAACCATGGTGACTCCTGCCAGTTCGCTCTCTCAGGGAACATTATTCTGCTCTGACCGGGGCGCGATCAAGGCCTGAGGCTCCGTCAGGCTGGCAGGATTGTCCGGCGGGGTCGGCATGCGAAGGGCGTAAACACCCTCGTCCGTTTTGAGAGTCGTGACCTCGATTCCTGCTGGATTTCCCTTCGGATCAAGGGCGCCAACGGAGACGGGGCTCACATAGTATCCATAGCGAGACTTGACACAAAAGATGGTGTTTTCTTGCGCTTCCTTGAAGTGAATTTGATATTGGCTGTGATCAAGCGGGCAACTGATAGTCCCGTCGGCCTGGTTGACGGTGGCTTCGGCAATTCCGCCTCGTGCGAATATTTTCACACCATCCACGGCAACTGAATCGATGGCGTTGCAGTAAGATCCTGAGCAATGAGGCAAAAAGAAATTTGTCTTGTCGCCGTACCTCGCCAAGCAAAGGTCCCCGATGTTCCACGCCGAAAGTTCACCACTGCGGATACTTAAACAAGACTTGTCATAGTTCATGAAGTTTCCCACGGTGTTCTGCTTCATTCCATCGAGGACCCTCACTGTCGATCGCGGCGTAAGGTTCTTGAAAACGGCAAGCTTCGCTGAGCTTTCTTCTTCCGCGCGAACAAATAGTCCAGTGAAAAGGAAGATCGTCAAAATGGCCGGAAACCACTTGGGCACGCTATTCTCGTGATTCTCGTGATTCTTGTGACTCGCGAGATTCTTGCTATTCTTATCCATCCATAACCTCCTCACGCTCGGACTATGAAACGTCGATTTGCTAACAGGGGGACAGAAATTGCGCAAGTTCAATTGAACTCGCCACCGTAGAGCCCGGGTCATCGCCAGAATATCCAATTTTCATGCCAACATATAAAGACACTGATGCACTATCCAGGAATTGCCACAATCCAGAGGCACGGTTAGGGTGTGATCAAATAAGATTCACCCCATCAAAAGGAGGAAATGACATGAAGCACGTAATTTTTCTGACCGGCCTGTTCCTATCGGCGACGACCTTTGCCCAATATCAAGTGAATGAAATACCCCTGTCTCTTTCCCCCTACTGGGATTCGGTCAAACAAATAGAAACAATCCTTGAATCCAAAGAAGTTTCAGATATCAGCGGACCGGTCACCGGAATTGCAATTTCAAGCACCAATTCACTGACCTACGAGCTCACCACGCAAGGGTGTACGCTCACAGTCACCCTGGATCGTCAAATTCCAGACGGGCCAGGCGCCACAACTTACAAGGTCAACACCGTGAAGCAAGTCTGCCAACAAGGCAAATAAGACGATGTGGCTCAAGCAAGGGGCAAGCCTCCTTTCTTGTTTCTGTTGCATTGGCGATGACCCATGCTAGATTTTTTAGATGCAAGAAAGCCATTGGCGCAGCCTTCTCAAGGGATTGAGTTGGAGAGTGGGGGGATCCCTTGCAACCGTCTTTATCGCTTGGATCTTCACGGATGATTTCAGAATTTCCTTGGAAATCGGCGGGGTCGAACTCTTATCCAAAGTATTTCTCTATTATATTCATGAGCGCCTTTGGCTGCAAATTCCCTGGGGAGTCGGGTTCGCAAGTGCCGCGCATGCGGGTTCATCCAAAGGCTCCCAGGCCAAGACTTCTTAGATGCGCTCTTAGGTTCAGATGTTTCAGATGTTCCAAGGAACTTTTTGCGTGGTACGTTGTGTTAGCAGGTGAAGAACCGGAAAGTCCGTCTCAAGGTTATGCGAATGAACTACCCGTGAGGTGACAACAATGAGCAAAAGAAATACTTCAGACATCGACGAACTACTTAAAAAAGGCCTGGCGGAGTCGGCGCGAAACGTTTCTACACTCCAAGATTCCCAGCTTATCCAGGAGCAAATTCTGCGGGCCGCCCACCTGATCGTCGAAACTTATTCTTCGGGGGGTTCACTGTTTGCCTGCGGCAACGGTGGATCAGCGGCTGATGCCCAACACCTGGTGGCGGAATTTGTTGCAAAGCTGCAGCGCGATCGCAGCCCCATTCGCGCATTGGCTTTGACCACCGACAGCTCTGTCTTGACAGCTATTGGCAATGACTACGGATACGATTTGATTTTTCACCGGCAGATTCACGCGATGATGAGTCCTAAAGACATTCTCTTGGCCATCTCAACTTCCGGAAAGTCCCCAAATATTTTACGCGGTCTTCAAGCGTGTAAGGATGTGGGAGCCCCATCGATTCTACTTACTGGACGAGACGGGGGAGGCGCGCGCGAGTTGGCCGACTGCACGATCATTGTTCCTGGCACCTCGACCGCCCACATTCAAGAATGTCATATGATTGTTTATCACTTGCTCGGTTACTTGGTTGAAGTCCAACTCGTGGAACACGGCCTGGTCCACTACCGTGATGCCAATTCATGAGCCTGTAAAAATATGATCCCAGAAACGGTTTTACCTCATAATCATATCAGATCTTAAATTTCCACTCCGGAAGGTCACTAATAGAGAAATGGCCGGATTGATTTTCGTTGTTCCACATTCCAGCGAACACCCTCGGGCAAAATTATTTGTGGTTCAAGCCCAGTCGCTTTTGCCAGGCTCCAAAACCACAATCGATTCAGGGCGATGTGCACCGTTGAGTGCGGTCTGCAATTGTACTTTATGTTGAAGGCAACCTCGCCGATCAGAATTTTCGCTGGAGGGCATTCGGTGAGCTCATCCGCTTCAATATTGAGAAAGGTCTCACTGCAATCATTTCTACACTCAGCGGTGAGCTTATCGTGATTTGAGAGAAGACCGACAAATCCATAGTTGAGATCTTTTCCCAGGGTCTTACTCCAATAAACCCAGTCGATGGCCTCATCGGACGGCCTCTTTTGAAGAAAATCAAATGAGTGAAACTTTCGATCAAATTTGTACGTAAGAACGACATGCTGAAAAATGAATGGATTACGCAGCAACGAAGGAACGCCGTCGAATTCGAGCTCACCGGGATTGAATAAAATGAGATCAATGGGGTTGTTTTTCACCCAGTCGACGAGTCGGTTTTGCAACTCAAGTGAGGCTCCATCATAGTACGTTAACGAGTAGGGGGTTGGCTGCCTGAGGGCAACGTAGAGAGCAGATTGGTCCGAAAAAATAAACACCCGTGGCTCCTTTTGCGGAGCCCAGGCTACGCGATGATCGCTCAGACCACTGCTTTTCAAGAATGAAGAAAGTTCAGCACCATCGAATCCCGCGAAATGGATGGTCTCAGGCGCAAAATAAGAGTTTACCAATTCTTGGTGCTCGTGGCGAAAAATCTCGCGCGTTGCCTTTAAGTTTGTATTTAGACTGCTTATATTATCCATGAGTTCCTTCAGAGGCCGCATTGGAAAACCGTAGCCCAAGCCAGAAAGTCCGAGCCCAAGACACAAGGCAACAAGGGCAAGGTAGAATTTCGACCGGCGAAGTTCAGCTAAGAAAAACATCGTGAAAATAACAATGATAAGAAAAGGGATGGCCAAAAGCTGGTTCGCAATGTGTGGACGGATGAGCTGCTTAATAAAGATGATCTGAATAAAAGCTAATGAGCTGAGGAGAAATCCAAAGAGTGTTGCAAAGCGATTGCGGAAGGCAGAAGGAACAAGAAAAGCGGTCCAAAATTGGAGGATCAAAATGAAATCTGTGAGCAGGGCCTCGTTGTACTGATAATCATATCCACCGCGAACCCATTCTTGCGTCGCTGCCGGGAATGCGCCAACAACGGCCAATAGACTCGTCACCTTGAGAAAGAGAAGGAAGGGGCCCAGTTCGCCCAACCCCGCGCGCACAACCAGCGCCGCAAAAATTAAGATAGAGCTCATCAGCAAAGTCAGCAAGGCAAAACGGGAGTTTTCCTTTTGACTCCCAAAACGCCACCAAGTCAGTACCTGAAAAGCTGTTCCAATCGACAAAGAGACAAGCACATAAGCGGCCTGATGGGGCTCGAAGGTGAACTGCCAAAGCACAGTCGACGCCAGAAAGATAATCTCAAAGACCCCGCGATTCCCCGAGCGGATAAAACCCCAAAAGAGCAAAACTATTGAGAAGGAAAAAAAATACCGGTCGATTCCGACCGTCCATTCGAGGTGACCCATTAACAAAAAAGCAATCAAAGTCATCAGAAACGGCAGCATTTTCCGTTGCAAGATTAAGAAACTTCCCCAAACAATATTCAAAACAAGAATCGTCTGGTGGAGGGCTCTCAGCAACAGGTCACTTGGAAAGGGTCCAAGATAAGAATTTTGATTCCCATAAGGGTAGAAGAAATCAATGATGGGAATCTTCCCCATTTCATAAAGGAATTTCCAGGTGAAGACGTTTTCCGAATCCCAGCCAAGATCATGAAAAGGGTGAAGAATGGCTTGTTTCAGGCTCTCCATCGGAGGAAATTTGAATAAGAAAATGATAGGAATTGAAAGAAGCATATAGAAAGGTAAAAAGCGAAGTTTCTGAGATTGATTTTCAATTCTCTCAGAGACTGCTTGAAAGGAGCTTCCGCACAGGGACGATGTGAGTCGCGAGAGCCCCAGACCCAAGGCACTGACAACAAGCGAGGCGGCGTAAATAACAAAGAAATCCTTTATTTTGGCGTAGCCAAAGAAGGAACTTCTCCCCAGCGCATGGGCCACCGGCGGCGGCTGAAAAGGCAGAACTTGCGCGAGCCAGAGAACGGCAAAAAGACCCAAATGATATCCGGCCAACAACAAAATCCGAATTATTAAATCTTTGAATGAAGTGACAAAAAGAAATAAAAAAATGAGCTCCGCAGCTATAACGTAGATTATTTTTTGATTCTTGTTGAGTTGAAATGTGAGTTGGTCTAACCACCCACTGACCAGACCAGTAAGAGTCGTCCCAGGCGGCCCCAACACGTCCTTGCGAAAATCGAAAGTCGATGAGATGTGCGCTATTGGATCGTTGTTCGTGGAGTTATAGCAAAAAGACTCAGGTGGCGTCCCCGCATCTTTCTCTCCACAAGCTTGGGCATTGACCACGGTCACTGGAAGATCTCGGCCTGCGACTTCTTTAAGAAGTTTGCCGTCCGGAGCAACGAAGCGCAGCGAATAGATGCGGAAATTAGTGTTCGTCAGGTCGGTCGGATCCAAGCGGAGGGCTTCGATCCTAAACGGGATACGCTCAAAACGGTAAGTCAGCCGTCCGGCCTTTATCGGGAGCTGTCGAGGTGAATCGAATTCATTGTTGACATAAACTTCAAAGAGATGCCCCCCTGCAACTTGAGCGTCGACCTCCAGCACAAGCTCAGGCGGAGCAGGCCGTAATGAAACAGCGGAAATGATCGCGCCAAAAATGAAACAGGAAAAAACAATCCAAAAGTCGGGGTCCTTCATCTTTGAGCGCATCTAAAAAGTGGTGCGTCGTCTGCGAACGCCTGCAAAATCGTCCTAATTTGTTGTCTAAATTTGAATTCCATCTTCACGATAAGAGCGCTGGATCGGTAAATGGTAATCCTCAGGTCTGTGTCTTCTAAATCCGTCGTCGAT
>PSRN01000215.1 GCA_003176075.1 Bdellovibrio sp. | reverse complement strand
GATTTGGTCGAACCCCTGCTTTTCCAAGAATTGAACCGCTTCCGCAATATCCGCTTGAATAATGGTCACGCCCAAGTCAGGAGCCGTGAACAGATAGCGCATGAGACCATGAGAGAAATGGCGTTCAATGTACCGATTGATTTTAAGTGTGTGACCTTCTGGTTTCAATGCGAGCCGACGGGTGAGGACCTCGCCAACAATTCTGTCGTCCCTGTGGAAAGTTGGGGTTGGGCGAGTAGGGGTTTTGAGTTGGAGGAGGAGTGATTTCTCTGGCGTCATGCGATATCGAATGGGCAAGAGACGACGTTCCTCTTTCAAAACGGTTTGGAATACCAAGTTTCTTGCACGAATTTCTTCGCGGTGGAGCGCCGGAATTTCGGTCGATTGCTGAGTCGAAAATAATTGTTTGCAGAGCTTATGGGCCTCGGAAGTCTTCGATGTAAAGGCTACCCCAGCAAAGACCAGAACACAGGTGACTAAGACTGTTGATAAAGGAGCAATTAAATTCATTTTCAGTATTTCCGATTTGGATTTGCTACTTATTAGCTTTGGAAGAGTGGATTGCGTTGCTCTGTTCTTCAGGTGCCAGCGTCGTCATGAAATCGTTAATGGATTTGTCATCCACTCGACGAATCTTGCTCTCGAGCAGTTGATCTAGTCGTTGCGGCACTCTTTGGTTGATGGCTTTCATTTCCCCTCCTCAGTTGGCTGGTCCTGGCTGGTTCGGAGGGGCTTCGAAGAGCAAAAACTCTGTTCCCTCAAAAAAATAACTTCGAACCTTTTGGCAAGTGGAGTATTTGCTCATTCAAATTTTTTCAAAACTCTGGTTATAATTTGTAATATTTACATATATATTCATTTCAAAATGTAATAGTTGAAATAGGTTTTAAGTTGACATTAACTTAATATAAATAATTTCTTAACATAATCTGCACAAACACAGACGCTTCTGCAGAAACAGATCTGAATTCTTCCAATGAAGCGGGCGTGATCAGCTGAGGTGTAAACAAAGCCGTGCTTATTTTCGGCCGTACCTGGAACCTCTCTATCGGCCGGTGGTTTCGCAGGTCTTGATGTTTTCGGTGTACTGATCTTCGCGTTCTTGCAAGACACGGCGATACTCTTGCAATTTGGCGACACGGTCCTTGAGCTTTTCCTCGGACACCAGGGCGAGCTTATCTTTGCTCGCCTCGATGCCCATCTTGGCGCTTTCATCCTTGTCGCTCCACCGATCCAGCTTTTCGAGCTTTGGCAGAGCCGCACGTTGCTCGCTTGGGAGTTTGCGTAAACAAGAGCTGTATTGACCGAAGAGTCCCAGCGTGCCGTACTTGCGGGTTCCATAAACGCGGTCCTCAGCATCGTACACATCGTTTTCAAGCCGGCGCAGCTCCTCGGCGAGAATCATTTTCTTTTGATAGATCATGTCGCCGTCCTTATTGACTCCCACTTGTTCATCGGAATTGACGATATCGGCTTTATCAACTTTGGTATCGAGGATTTCCGCCTTGTTAGGGTTCGTCTTGCACGCAGTGAAGAAAAAAAGAAGTCCGAACAAAGGGAGACTTCTAAACAAGGGGAGAAGTCCGAAAAAAGCAAAGATTCTCATAAGTGACCTCTTTCTCGGCCGCAGGACCGTGTCATGGGAAAGTTAATTCGTGAATCCCGTTCTCAGTCAATCAACTTTTGGGTAATGTGGTGCTCAGTATGTATCCAGGATGTGTTCAGGATGTATTCAGGATGTGTTGGAGGTATGAAAATGAGATTTCCGCTGAAGATATTCAACCAAGTCAGCCAATCGTTCTTAAGGGCTTGCCAAATAATAAGTTGTACTTTTGAGCGCCGCGTATTTTTGGTTCGATCGAGGCGGACCGACCGAAGATGTAGCCCCAGCGCTACTTCGAGTGCGGTCCAACAAAGATTCGAAGCAAAAAGACCAAGCTCACAAGTACAACTTATTATTTGGCAAGCCCTAAGGACCGGCGTCGCGACAATCGCTGTCGTTGGACTTGTGGCTTGCGCGACAAATCCCAATAAGGCGCGCGAGGAAAAGACAGCCCTGGAGCATGGCGAAGACGTGGGCGGTGGTGTGCAGGTTGGCCAAAACAGTAAGGGCGAAGTGATGACTTCGCAAAAGCAAAAGCTCGCTGACCAGTTGAGGGATTTGCAAAAAGGCGTTTATGAGCTTGAAGCCGAAATCTACGGCTATGAGGATTATGGCCGCAAAGGTCTCTATGGTGTTCTGCAGGAATGCATGGACCAAAAAGGGGAGCTGAAGCGCCTTCCGACCAAGGCCGTCCTCACCAAGAACGAAGATCGATTCAACGGCAAGATGGTCATTGACGAGCAAAAGAACCTCGTCAACGTTTCGGAGGAATATTTCCTGGATCGTATCAGGAGATTTGAAAATTACCGCGACAGTTATGAGAAGCAAAAGGAGGACTACGAAGAAAGACTTCGCATTTGCCAGGCCAGGCAAAATCAAAATGGAAAAGAGGCTGTTGAATGAAGTCGCGAATGCCGTTTCTTGGTTGTGGCTTGGTTGCGATGCTGACGGATCTTGGGGGGGGACTACTAGGTCTGGTAGGACTCGTAGGTCTGGTAGGTCTGGTAGGTCTTGGGGGTTGCGCCAGTCAGGAAATTTTGCCCGACAAGGTGAAAGTTGAAGTGTCCCACGATCCTCCCGGAAAATCCTGTGATCTGGTCGGCCCGGTTTCCGGTAGCGTCAGCACCATTGGTGACAGGGCGGAAGTGGCCATGGTGCATCTCAAGGAAGATGCCGCCCGCAAGGGGGCCAATTTCGTTCATTATGAATCTTCCTCAGCAGACGGGTCGGGACTTCGCGGGACGGCCTACTTCTGCCGGTAGAACAAAAACCCGTGGCGGCTCCACCGCCCACGCTCCCGTGGCACTGCGGAGGTGCTGAAAGCACCGACTTGGCTGTGGTCGCCGCCCACGCTTGTTATTCGTGGCCGATCAGGCGTGTGAGCGCCTCCATGTCGGCTGGAAGGGGAGCCTCGATCTGAAGTTCTTGCTGTGTTCTTGGATGGGTCAAGCGAAGGGATCTGGCGTGCAACAAAGTCCTATTCACTTCATGGGGGAAATGGCGCTTGATCATCGTCGTGCGGCCTCCGTAGAGGGGGTCGCCCAAGATGGGCCGTTGTAGGCCAGCCAAATGAACGCGGATCTGATGGGTTCGTCCGGTGAGGGGCTTGGCTTCCACCCAATCAAAGATGGGTCCGTGGACAGTGGGTCCGTGAGCAGCGGGTCCGTGAGCTATAAGGCGAAGCTCGGTCACCGCTTGCCAACCTCCCGAGCGCACGACTTTCATTCGTTGCAACTGCTTGGCGGAATCGCGCACGGGAGCCAGATGATTTTCAATCCGCTGGTCTTGCCAAGCTTGCGAAGGGGCTGTGTTGCACAGGGCCCAATAAACCTTTTCGATTTTGTGCTGGCGAAAAAGATCGGTGACCGCGGCATTTAGACGCTGGTTCTTGGTGAGCAAGAGAACCCCACTGGTGTCGCGGTCCAGACGATGATGGAGAATGGCTTCAATGCCAAATCTATTTTTCAGATCCGCGACAACATGTGGACGCTTGGGGTCCCAAGACGCCTGTGAAAGCAGGCCGGCCGGTTTGTTGACCGCGATCAGGTCTTCGTCTTCAAAAAGAATCGTCAGTCCGCTCACGGCGCCCGAATCTAGTGCTTTGCCTGACAAAGCACCAGTAAAAGGCGGCGATTTTTCAAAAGACTATGAACGATTGAAGCGATTGATGTGAAGCGAAGTGAACTGAACTGAACTGAAGTGAAGTGAAGTGAGGTAAAGTCAGGTGAAGAATTCCACGGATTTGACCAAGTCGGTGCCTTTACAAGCTCCGCCGCCCAAGGCGGCTCCGTCGGCACCTCCGCAGAAAGTTCATTTTTGGCTGGCCCTGCTCTTGGGCCTTGCGGTCCGAACCGTCACGGCGATTCTTGTTTATGGTGCCATGTCGGTGGACGACTATTCCCACGGTGTTTTGCCGGCGCTCGAGACGGCGCGCGGAGTGCCGCTGGAACTCCCCCCTTGGCGAAGCCCGCTGCTGGTGTGGATTCTTACCAGTTTTGTTCGGTTGGGGTCTTTGTTCGGAATCCATTCGGTGTTTTCTTTGATTCAGTTTCAGCTGTTCATGTTGGGTCTTTTTAGTTGCCTTGGCATTTGGTCTTATGGGTGGAGTTGTAGGTGGAGTTATGGGTGGTTTCATGGGCGGCTGAGCCCTTCGCTAGCGCCAGAAAATGGGCGTTTGATTCTTTTCCCGCTCTATTTTTTGAGCCTTTATTTCCTCATGCCCTTTGCGTCCACCCGGGCCTATGGTGAGGGGATCGCCATGACGCTGGTTTGGGTGGGCTATCTGTTCATGGCAGATGAAGCACGGCGGTCGGAAGGCGGCGACCGGCGCTTTTTTGCTGGCGCCGTTGTTCTCGGTCTCGCCTGCCTGTTTCGCTTTCAGGTGGGGCTCTTGGCCATCGGTAAGGCGGTGGAGCTGGCCTGGGGGCGGCGCTGGCGGCGCGTGGTGATCTTCGCGGCGGCGGGAGTGGTGACGGCCGCCCTAGAGGGATCGATTGACCTGGCTTTTGGGCGCTGGCCCCTGCAAACCCTCCGTGATTATCTGCTCTTCAACCAGGACGGCGCGGTTCAAAGCAGCCAGCAGCCTTGGTATCACACCTGGCTCACGGTCCTGCCCATTTGGTTCTTTCCCCTTTCCTTGCCCTTGCTTTGGCGGGGGCTGCGGCACCTCACCCGTTTTGAAAAGCTTCTCTTGGGTGTTTCGGCTTTTTTTATTTTCATGCACTCGTTGGTCCCTCACAAAGAGGAGCGTTTTCTCTTGCCCATCTTACCTTTTCTCTTGTTCGTCTTCGCCCGCGTGTGGGCCAAATGCTGGGGGATGCGCTACGAGAAATGGATTTTTCGTCCCTTGGCTTTTCTTCTCTTGGGCGTCGGGCTTGTGATCACCATCAGTTCGAACTCCCAATCGGGAGAATACGAGCCCTTGCGGCTGGCTGAAGATTTCGGCGAGTCCCTTGTGATTTGGGATGTGAAAAGCGTCATGCAAGAGAGTTACTTCCGCGATCGTTTGCTGCGGCTGATGACTGCGGAGGGGCCAAGGGAGGTTCGCTCGGCGAACCTCCTGTCGAAGGCACCGACTTGGCGGTCGCGCATCCAGTATCGGGTCGAGGAGCACTGGCCGGATCAAGCGCAAATTGTCGCGTTGGCGGCTCGCTTTCGTGGCCTGATGATGGTGACTTCAGATGAAAGCATTCTTCCCAGCGACTCGGCCACCCGTGGCGGCTTCGCCGCCCGCGCTGCCGGGATGACTTGCGATCCATTGAAGAAAATTCAGTCTCCGGCCGATGCCATAATCTACCGTTTAAATCCGAGTTTTAATACTCGTCGTAAGCCGACCTGGGTTCTTTTGTGTAAATAGTTTCAGACCCCCCTCTACCTGCGCTTTTTTTTGGCACTTATGTATGCGGCGTGTTAAAAGAGCCCAATTCATTTTGATACATTGCATTCAAAAAAGGAGTTGGGATGAAAAAGGCTTATCTCGTTTTAGCTGCAACTTTGACAATGCTTCCCTTTGGCTTGGTCCGCGCTGACTATATGCCGCCGCCGGATCAGCAGGCACAGGTTCCAGATGCCAGCGGTAGTTCTCCGTACTACGGGCAACCACAGCAATCCTCATGGGACAGTGCGCAGGCAGCGCAGCAATGGGGTCCAAACAATTCATGGGGTGGAGTTGGTGCCGTGACCGGGAACAATAACGTCGTGAACTATGGTGGTGGCATTGTCGTTGCGGCCGGAGACAATGGGGTTCTCTATCAGGCGCCACTTCCAGTGGGCTCATGTTTCGACCAAGTGTCTTGTTCGTCGACCATCAACACATTGCCCCTTCAACCCATGCCTGCGCCCTATGTTTTGAATGGAGCTGTGGGGTCGGTTGGATGGTCGTGTCCGGGGTGTGCGACGCCTTATTATAATAACTGGGATTGTCGCAACTCTGTTTACTACACGGGCGGTTATAGGATTCCTTATTGGAATAGCTTTCCCTGCAATAACATGAGGTGCTTTGTTTATGGCGGACCCCGCGGTTATGGACCCGGCTATGGTTGGGGCGGGGGCGGGGGATATTGGAACAACAACAGGTGGAGATATGGTGGAGTCGGCGGCGGCAATATTGGAAGACCCGTCGTAAATCCTTTGATCGGTGGAGGCTTCGGTGCGAATCGGTTCCCCGCTGGACGCGCTACCTTTGCGACAACGCCCCATCGCTGATAATGCCCGTGGCGGCCCGGCCGCCCACGCACTAGTAAATTCCCTCTTGTAAATTCCCTGTGCAGCTGTCGAACTCACTCGGTTGGGAGAAAGAACTTCGGCAGCTGGCCAGCTGGTCAGGGGGCTCGTTGGCATCGATCACCTGACGACCCCCTCACGACCCCCCAACGACCACCTAACAACCACCTCACGGTCGCCCTCCGTCGTTCCGTCTTGAGACCCTCGCTTTTCGGTTCTCGTCAACCTTTTGCCGGGATCTTATAATGGAAAGCGGAGGGGAATGATGCGCGTGAAACTTATTCAAATCGCACCGTGCGCGGTTCTTTCCTTCTTGCCGGTCCTTTTGGCCTGCTCATCCCCACAGAGTGTCGATGATACAGGAATGAACTCGCTCAACGTGCCTTTGACCATGTCACCGACCTCCTACACTCTCGCCATCGGAAAAGCAGTGGTCCTGGGTGTGAGCGGCGGCTCTCCACCCTACACTTTCGCCTTGGTCGGCGGCGGAACCGGACTGGTGCAAACGGGTCTTAACGCCGCCGTTTTTACGGCAACGACCGACTCGGGCAATATTCAAATTCAAGTGTCAGACACGGCGGGAACGCAAATGACCTCCATCCTGAGTTTGACCACCGCGAGCGGCACTCCTAACGGCACCAATGCGACCCCCTGCCAGGGGATGTTTTCACTTTTGGTCGGAACGGCCTCGGGGATCTTGAACCTGTCGCAAAACGGGTCTTCCATCAGTGGAACGCTACTTTGGCCGGGCTCTGGGGTGAGCGAGACCCTGACCGGCACCTGCTCCCCCACCGATATTCAATTTGTCACGCAAAGCGCTCAGTCCTGGACTGGCAAGATCTTTCTTGATCAATCCAACTCGCTGAAGGTCTTTCTCAGCGGGACCTATGGCTCGAGCGGTTGGTTCGCTTCCAATAATTGATGAAAGGCGCCGGAACGGTGAATCGATGCTTGCTTGGAACGGGCTCTGGTGGTGACATCCTTCACATGGAAAAAAATCAAAAATCAAAGAATTCTTCGAGGGACTCTTCAAGTGCCGCAAATGCCGCAAGCGGCCCCGCGAAGGACAAAAAAGCCGGCGAAAAGCAAAAGTCCAGGCGGCAAGAACCCCTCGAACCCCCGGAGGCCGATCAAATAACTCCCCAGCGGATGAAGGATCAGTTTCTTTCAGTAGCGGACTTGGCTTATCTACTTGAAGAGTCGGCCGAAAAAGTGACGGCGCAACTTCTCAAGCTCGATCCGCAGTGGAAAAGCCGCAGTTCGGTGGCTCCCCAATTGGCGCGAAAACTTCTCACGCTCAAGAGCTTTCGGATGCCACAAAAGGTGATTTCCTTTCAGATGCTCAAAGGCGGGGTCGCCAAGACCACCTCGGCTCTCAACTTGGGTTGGAGGGCGGCGCAGTATGGGGCGCGGGTGTTGTTCTTGGATTTGGATCAACAGGCCAATCTGACTTTCGCGTTGGGTGTGGAAGCGGAAGACTTGCCGGTTTGGGTTGACGTGCTGGAGCGCAAGGCTGTGGTGAAGGAAGTGATTGTGCCCATCGCCCCCGGAGTCGATTTGATTCCATCCAGTTTGAACAACTCCGTCCTTGACCGTGTCCTGCTTCACTCGAATCGCAATTGGGCGACCGCCGTGAAGGGTCCCCTGCGGGAGGTTCTACCGTCCTATGATCTGGTGATTATCGACACGGCGCCAAGCCTGTCGGCAATCAACACGGCGGTGACCTGCGCTTCGGATATGGTCATCTTGCCCATCAGCCCGGATAAATTTTCCATGATCGGAGTGAAAAAACACTTGGAGGACCTTGAGGAACTGAAGGGTGAATTTGATTTGGATTTTGAGAAGCGCATTCTCTTTACCCGCTTTGACGGCCGGGAGTCATCGAGTCAAATTTACCTCAACCAGAGTATTGAGCTGTTTGAAGACATGTTGCTGAAGCACTATATTCGCAGCTCGACGGAGTTGAAAAACGCCATCGGCGGTCCTCGATCAATTTTTTCGACCAAGAACAATGCTCGTGAGGATTATGACGGTTTGACCCGGGAAATTCTCGGCTTCTGGAAGGAAGGATAGAATGCCAACAACAAGGGATTTTCGCGCCAAGAAAGGATCGTTGGGGAAACAGAAAACAAAAATGTCTCATTATGAGACCGAAGGGACCTCGCGTCCCCACCGGGCACGCCGGCGGCCGGGGAGGGAAGAGCCTGAGGACAATCATGTCTCTTCCGAGGATGATGACGAGGAATCCGCGTTTAATGATCAGGATCATGAGACGCACGGGCAAGAGGAAGCCGTTCAGCTACGCCTGATCGAGGATGAGGCCGAAGCCCGGGATGAGCAAGACCGGGTCGAGATTCATTTTCGCGGCAGCGAGATGTTGCGCTCGCGCTTTCCCAAGCCCTTCGAACTGGCCGAGGAAGTGGCGACCCAATGGGTTCACAACGGCGATTTTGAAAACTTACCGATCGGTCATCCCTTGGGTCAGTGGGCCGCGCAACAGGGGCTCCAGCGCGCTAAAAACCTTGAAAAGCGCCTGATGGAAAGTCCCACCGTCGAGAAGGCGGCCACCGCCTTGCTGAGCGCCGGTCTCAAGGCTCAGGGCTTGATTGAGCAAATACGTGAACGTTTCAACCGCAATGGGACGGATTGAGGATTCCATTCGGCAAAAGGTGCAAAAGCGCTTTTTGCCAGAATGGTTTGAGCTTGAAAATGAAAGTTCGGGACACCGGGTTCCTCCCGGTTCTGAAACCCATTTTCGTCTTGTTGTTGTCAGTCCAGCCTTTCAGGGCTTTTCGCGTGTCGATCGCCAGCGCCAAGTTTACAGCCTGTTGTCGGAAGAGCGTGAGCAAGGGCTTCATGCTTTGGCGCTTTGGACTTACACTCCCGAGGAGTGGCAAAAGGTCAAAGAGGAATCCGATCGCCGCTCGCCACCGTGTAGCGGCAAGAAGCAAGTGTAGCGGCAAGAAGCAAGTGTAGCCAATCCCTATTTTCGGAGATGGTGCTCTCTATATCGTCGACAATTCGACTCCAGCTTTCTGGCGTTGATCAGCAACTCTGTTGTGCCTTTCGTAATGTTAGGATTATTCTCGGGGAGTGCTGATCCTTCATAGAACGCTTGGATGGCGGTGTATTCTTTAACAATTCCTCGCCTATTGAGTTTTCCCACAAGACACCTGCAAACGACCTCGGCATCCTGGGTCGGCAAAGCAAAATCAGGGCCCAAAAATCCCCCTTTTGTGTGGACCGAATCTTGGCAGGCCCTAGTCAGGAGACGGGCCGCCCTTGCCACGGCGGTCGGTGAATCCTTGTCGGGAGGTCCAGGCGGCAGGGCGGGCAAGTTGCCCGGCGATTCAAAATTGACTGGCAGAGCTTCAAGCGTTGGAGCGCCGGCTGCGGTGTTGAACAAGTCTCCCGACAACAGCACGGCGAAGCCGAAAGCCATTAACAATCTTATCACGATTCGCTTGATCTCTAATCTTCGTCGTAGATTTTGCTTCATTGTAATTCTCTCTCTCTCTCTCTACTGGTCCTACTGTTGCGCGGCCACTTGTCTTTTTAGTCGATTGCTGTCGGCGGATTTCGCCACCGTGGCGGTCTTGAATCCTCGCGAACTGGCGGTCAGCCACTTTTCTGTCGACTGACAGGCGTTGGGGTTGCCTGAGGCGCCGCGAATGACATTGCCCAAAACCACCAAAGGGTTCAGTCGGACATCCTCCTGGTATCGAAGGCGCATTTCAAAGTGGAGATGGGTGGGGTAGGAGCCACCGCTCCCTCCCATGATCCCAATCTTGGAACAGGAATTCACCTGTTCGCCGATTCTCCTGACAGAGGGGCAGAGTTTTCCTTGGACTTGCAAATGAGCGTAAAAGCTCACGCACTTGTCCCGAGCAAACTGGGGATAGTCCTTCATTGCTTCGGGGCATTCATTGTGTTGGACGAAGATCACGCACCCATAGCCGTCCATCCAGCCAGCCGCGACGATGGCTCCGGGACCCGCGGCAAAGATCGGTGTGGACGACGTTTGGCCATTTGCTAAATCAATGCCGGCGTGTCGCCGGAGACCAAACTTGAAAGAAGAGGAGGAGCGCGGAGATCCAATGCAATCAGTAATGCGATAGGGACCGTGCACTGGCGATCGCCACGACGAGCAAGAATTGACTTGCGAGGATCCGCGCTGTTTTGCCTCATGGCAATGGTAGCCTACGGCATCGCCGCCGGTGTGGCAGAGTTTTCCGCCAGCTCCGGCGGGTTCAGCGGGGTTCGGGGGAAGCGAGACCGGGGTCAGGAAGGTTTGCGCTATTGTTTGTGCGATTGGAGGGATTGGAATCACTGGAGTTGCTGCGACCGACGGAATTGCCGTGGCGGCCGGCGTGGTCGGGGTGGCGCCGAAGGTTGGAAATCCTGGCGAGAAAAAATCAATCATGATGGCGAGGCTAACGATGCTGAATGCTATCATTTTCATGCGCGGCCCTTATTCATCCCTTCCAAGACTTGCGTTCTCTTCAAGTGGACCACTTAGATTCGAATGCAACGGGACGGCCCGGAACAATTGGCCGGAGACCGGTAAATTCCAGTTGGGAGAGATTTTTGAGAACAATGGGCGGTGTCTCAAAATGAGAACAGATTTCGCCGATCAGGCGACTGGAAATTAGACAGCGGGGCCCCTTTTTCTTTCTTCTTCAAAAGGTATTTTCGAAACATCTGGGGAGCTGCCGAAGGCAACGACTTAAATCTTCGCCGTTTCGGTGTTTGCCACAATCAAGCAATAAAAGCTCTTAAAATGTGTCGCTTGCCAAAACGTTATGCGCAACCTGCTCAATGGATTGCCTCAAGGACAGTCATGATGCTCCCATCCGTCCGTTAATTTAGGGATGACAATTCAAAACTGTAGAGTAGGAGGCTGCGTGGGCGGCGGAGCCGCCACGGGAATGGAACTTTTGATGCTGAAGACCCCATTACAGAATTTCAGACCTATTGCATTGGCGTTCATAATTGCCATGGTTACTTTTTCATCCGGTGAACTGATTGCGAATGATTCTGACTCTGCTGTCCCGAATGAGAGCGCCAGGGCACTCGTCAATGTACAAGTCCTTGAGCCTGAAGGGTCGCGCGCAAATTCGGACTCCACTCATAAAGCAACCCAAGATGCCGAGCGACTCGCGGAATTTCTATGGTCTGAGGCGAAAATCCATGCGCGAGTGGCTTTGGTCGAGGTACCAAAAAGAGCCTTACTGGAATTGGGGCCACAGCAAGTCACGTTTTCAATGATATTGACGCTGGCGACGTTTTCACAATTGGCGGCTTACCTTCAGGAAGACCCTAATGCCATCGAAGCCGCGATGATTGATCCTTGGGGCGCTTCGGCCATATTGGGTTTTTATACGTTGATGGCAACTCAAGGATACACGGCATTTACCGTCGACCGTTACCTGGCAAATCAAACTCTGCGTTCGATTATGCCTCAGACGCTTGGTCTGGCGATTGGAATGGGCGCGATGACATACGTCGGAGCCGTGTTGCAGGATCCATCGGTGAAACTTTGCGCCCATATGACGACAATTGCATTCGACTCGGGTACGGAATCACTTGGAGCTGAGGAACGATCGCGCGAAATCGTGGAGCGCAGGCGTCGCCTTTATGACGAGTATGGACTTCCCGCTACGGCTAGTCCATGTGACGAGGCCTACAACACTTTGTTCGGCGAAGACACAACCAAGAAAGTCGTTGCCTCCGGTCTCAGCGCCACGATCACGAGTCTACTCATTCATCAGGTCAGTGGAAATCTGCTCAGATTCGGCGGTCAAAGCTTGATTGAGCTTTCGGGTGCGCCGGGTGCGCTGGGTGGGGACGTGGGCCTGATCATGTTTCTTCGTGGAATGGCCTCGCGAGAAACGGGGCGCATTGCGCTGACGTTTGGGTGCGCCTTGAAGGGACTCGAGTTCCTGACGACCCGTATGAGCGTGTTTTCGATTCCCTTATTTATTGCCGTTCACCAGGACGTGATGGATGTTCGCCTGACGCCGGTCTTTCGAGGTCTGGTTTTTGAAGGCCGCCAAGTCTACCGGGAGGCGGAAAACCTCGACCGTGCAATTCGGGCCCAGCGCCTCGTGGGATGGAATTTGCGGGCGGAAACCACCAGCGATCAATTGAACTCTGAATGCCTCGAACAATATCAAAAGGAGGCGCAGCCAGCGAGCGTGGGCGGCGCTGCCCAAGTCGGTGCCGTAGGCGCCTCCTCCTCAGATGCCACGGGTTTGAACCTGGCGGGTTCCATGGCAAAAGCGACGAAGGAAACCGCGTGTTCACCTCTAAATTACACGTTGACCAAACTAGGCAGACTGTTTAGCTCATGGCGCTCGGAGAAAATACTCTATCAAATTAAAAAGGAGCAGTCCGCATGGCAAGCGGCCTTACAGGCTTTCAATTCCGAGCAGGAAGCCGCGAAAAAACTTTACCTAAGCTTGGTCAACGAAATTGAGAAAACTCGGCGCGCCCCAGGGGCGCGCAGTCTCTTGGATGATCAATTCGGCACGTTTGGAGTTCGAGCGCCGGACAAAGGCAAAACACTGGCGCAATATCTATTGGATCCTGAAAATTACAAAAGGAACCAGATTGAATATATATCGCGCGTGGTGAAAGTGGCGCGCGAAGAGTGGATTCCGGAGCACAAGACCCGTTACTGGAGTCCTGATTCCAAGAACAAAGCATTAAGAATACTTGATCAGTTGGACGGTTCGAACAACAGCCTCCGCTTTCAGGCTCTTCAGTGGCTTTATGCGGCCAACGAATCTCATTTGCCGACTTCGAAAGAACTTCGTCAATTTGAGTCCGCCGATCCATATCTGCGGGATTTTTGGGCTCGCCTATGGAACGAGTTGGGCAGACCCGAGCCACTGGTCGAACCCGGCCGCGGTTTTCCGCGAGTCATCGCCGAAATTCCAGAAAACCGTCCGGCATTTTTTGCCGCAGATAAAGCGCTTCAACCCTGGGTGGCGCGCAATTATTTTGGACTGTTTGTGGAGAGTCTTTCAGATTGGGGATCTATCGACAACGACCTCAAGCAGGACGACTGGATCGCAGGGTACGTCCCCCTTCTGCAAGGGAGTTTGACCAGAGACGTATTGACTCCCTTCTTTGATCACTTCAGGAAAGGAACCTTTCTCAAATATAGGCAAACGCATGTTGTTGATAAATATCTCCTTCAAATGGTCTGCGGACCGCGCGCCGATGCCTGGCAGGACGAGCCTGTAGCGGGCTGGCATGAGGGACATCGGGCCCGCTTTGTGCCTCCCGCGATTGTTAAGGACCCTCAATTTATGCGCGAGCATTTCTGCATCAAGGGCGCCGATGAGGAAAGTCTTGAATCAGGCAGATTGTACAGTGACCCGATCACTGGTCGCGACGGCAGTCAGTACTCAGGAATTATGAATTACATTCTCAATAATGTTCGTGATGACGTGGCAACCGGCGAAGGGTTTTTGAAATGGTGGAACAAGCAGGTGGAACCACAGGTGACCCTGGTCTACAAACGTTATCGAATTCATTACGACAATATCGTCGCGGACGCATGGTCGTCCATTTACAATCCCGGCGAAAAATCACTCTTTTCCTCGATCCGCCTGCAAGAGGAGCTTCCGGATTATTGGGAGACAGCCTCCAACGAAGTGCTCGGATCCTATGAACAACAAGCCAAAATGGCTCTGGGAATTTTGCAAGATATCTATGCCGCCGGACTTGGCGCTCGAACCAACGATGTTTTAAACACCGAGCTGGCTTCACAGGATAGTGAAAACCCGCCAGCGCCGGCAGAGGAACACTCACCTGTCTTTTTGGCTTCATTGAAGACAGGTGATTCCATGTCTCTCGATCGCTTTTTTGGTCCGGCTTCGGCACCTCCGCGGAAAGCGGGGCGCGACTTCAAGTTTGCCGTGGAGATCTTGAGAGATTTGCGGAAGCTGATGGATATCTCCAAAATGATTCACCGCGAGTCTGTCGTGGTTGAAGGCATTGAACATCACCTTTTGCGGGCGGATTACTCGGAATCGGACTTCGACCAAGTGAGTGATCAACTCTCGCGAAAGATCCGCTCCGTACTGCTTCGCCGTTTTGTGGTGACTGCCGCAGCTCCTCAGGCCGCCGCTGCTGCCGCCCCTCCAGCTGCCGCATCATCGCAGGTTTGGACGCAGAAGAAGCCGCCGTTTCCCACCGTGGCGATTCGAGATCCGACCTTGGCTCAGACGGTGATTTTGCTCACCAATCAATTGCTGCAGATCGTGTCTGAGATTCAGGGTCACGCAGTGATGTTCAGCCTTGCGGCCATGAAGGTGTAGGGCTTTTGAATGGTTTTTGAACATGCAGAAAAAACAACCCGCAAAGGAAAGGACGAAACATGAGAAAACAGATTGCTTTCTTAGTTGGCGTGAGCCTGCTGGCTCCCTACGCGCCAGGCGCTCCGGCCGCCCCGGCCGTTGAGTTCAGGCCCACCAGGCCCACCAGGCCCGAAGAAAAGACAAGGATCGAAGAGAAGCGCGAATACCGCGAACGCCTACGGTCCTTGAGATCGGATGAAGTTCGGGTGGCACTCGACAAGTTGGCTGTCGGCTCTTCCAAGCTCGCGCGCATGTTGGTCACTAGACTGCGCGCCACCGGCATGAAGAATGTCACGATTTCACCGCTTAGCCTGCAAGTCGCGCTGGGGATGGCCCTCCAAGCGGCAAGGGGCGACACCGCAAAAGAGCTGATGCTAGCTCTTGGCGTTGACAACATGACTCCGGAAGAGATTTCGCTGGCCAGTCGGGCAAAAATCGATGAAATGATCAAATTGAACCAAGAACAGATTGAGTTGGCCACACGAAATCGCACGCCTGAGAAAGCAACTATTTTCGCGATGTTCAACGCCTTCTATGGCAATCCGGACCTGGTGAAGGAATTCAAAGAGGACCTTCAAAGGCAGCTGATTAGGGATTTCGGCGCAGAAGTCATTATTGCGCCGTTCACCGACGACACAGTCAAACATATCAACGGCAAGGTTGCGGAGACGACGAGGGACAATATCAAGGCACTCCTTGAAAAGTTGGAAGAGACTCACACCGCCGTGCTTCTGAACGCGGTTTATCTAAAGGCTTCGTGGCAACAACAGTTCCCTCTCGCCAAAACAAATGAGCGCGGCGAATTTCATCGGGGACCAGGCCAAAGTTCCAAGGAAATGCCGTTGATGAATCACTATGTCACGGTTCCGCACGTCGTTTCAGAGGACGGAAAAGCCCAGGCCATAGCCTTGCCCATGTGGGATCGTCACTTCGTTGCGGATGTCGTGCTTCCAGAAATGGGGGAAAGTCTAGATACTCTGCTTGATTTAAACCCGTCGCGTCTGGCGCTTGCCCTGGACAACGCTCCGGAAGTACTGGTCGACCTGACCTTGCCGCGGTTTGAAACTAGGTTGTCGCCGGTCAATCTGGTCGAAACCTTTAAGTCAGCCGGAATTGTACTTCCTTTCGAAATTGTTAAATCTCGACTTCCTGGTGGCACCCCGGTCCTCACATATCCTGACTTTGGCAAATTGGCCGAAATGCTCGAGCCAGGCAAAACATATTTCGCAATTGACCAAATCGTTCACGCCGCCCGCATGAAGGTGACTGAGGTTGGCATTGAAGCTTCAGCTGCCACTGCTGTTGTTATTGGTCTTAGAGGGACTCGCGTGCTGGAACCGGTTCCCGAGATAAAGATGACCGTTGATCACCCCTTTGTGATGACGGTCCGAGGCTTGGATAACTCGACTTATTTCATAACGTTTGTGGATGATCCCGAGGCTCTGGCAAGGCCGGAAAGTCCGGCAACGCCGGAGTTCTAATTAGCACCGATCGACCGGGCGATTTGAGAACCCAAATCGGCCCATTCACTTTACTTAGCAATCAATCGAGGAAAGAAAAAAACGAATCAGACGGAAACAAAAGGAAAGGATGAAACATGAGAAAGCAGATTGCAAAACCAATGGCCTTGCTATTTGGCCTCAGCCTGGTGGCTCCCTGCGCGCCAGCTGCCACCGCCCTTAAGTTCAGGCCCAGGTATGAGGAACACCAGCACGTCAAAGAATTGAAAGACGAAGAGCGCGAACGAGTTAGGGCGTCAAGAACAAAAGAAGTTCAGGTGGCTCTCGACAAGTTGGCCGTCGGCTCTTCCAAGCTAGCGCGCATGGTGGTCACTAGACTGCGCGCCACCGGCATGAAGAATGTCACGATTTCACCGCTTAGCCTGCAAGTCGCGTTGGCGATGGCCGTCCAAGCGGCAAAGGGCGACAGCGCACAAGAGCTGATGCTAGCTCTTGGCGTTGACAACATGACTCCGGAAGAGATTGCGCTGGCCAGTAGTGCCAAAATCGCCGAAATCGTCAAAATGAATCAAGAACAAATCGATTTTTTCACACGAATAGGCGAGCCTGAGAAAGCAACTGTTTTCAAGTTATACAATGGCTTCTATGGCAATTCGAAGGCGGTGCAGGAATTCAAACTGGCGCTTCAGGAACAGTTGAAAAGAGATTTCGGCGCCGAAGTCAAGATCGCCGCGTTCACTGACGACACGGTCAAAGAAATCAATACCAGGGTGTCCGAAACTACCCAAGGCAAAATCGAGAGGCTCATCGAAAAATTGGACGATAATTCCGTCGCCGTGCTTCTGAATACGGTCTACTTATTAGCCTCGTGGAAAAAACAGTTCGAGGTCTGGAATACTAATGAAAAGGGCGAATTTCATAGAGAATCAGGCCAAGGTTCCAAGGAAATGCCAATGATGAAGGGCATTTTCACGGTACCCTATGCTATTACCGAGGACGAAAAAACTGAGGCTCTATCCCTGCCCGTGATCGATAACCGTTTGCGTGCAGACTTCGTGCTTCCGGCAGAGGGGCGAAATCTAGACAGTCTCAGTGATCTGGAACCGGCGCAGTTGGCGAGCGCCCTGGACGGTGCTCAAAGCGTCTCGGTTAACCTGACCCTGCCGCGATTTGGGGTTAAGTTGACACCAACCAATCTGGTCGACATCTATCGCGCAGCCGGGATTCGACTTCCCTTCGGACTGGTTCAATCCGATGACGGCACCGTCCAAGTTCCTGACTTTAGTAAGCTGGCGGTATTGAAAGGTGATGAAAACGCGTTCTTGAAAATTGATAAAATCATTCACG